>CAIZXK010000001.1 GCA_903936865.1 uncultured Bacteroidales bacterium
AAAAATAAATTTAATAACCAACAAAATAAAAGGTGAAGTCCAGAAATCACTAAAAAAAACGGGGCGTTATCTGAAAAGCCTTATGAGTAGGAAAAAAATAAATTACATTATTATGTTAAAAAAAATGATTTTCACTACAGCCATTTTTATTGGTTTAGTTTTTTCAATGCAACAAAATTGCTTTGCACAAGAAAAAACCAAAGAAGAATTAAAAGCAGAACGTGAAGTTTTGAAATCAGAAATGAAATCTACTGAAGCACAAAAACGTAAAGCAAAGTTTGAAGAACTTAATGCACCTAAATCGTCAGGAGTTACTAGTGTTGATGAGCTTGCAACAAATTCAACAAAAATGTTGATATCAACTAAGGAGATTAATACTCAAGTTCCTGAAATGTACAAGAGAACAATTGGTGAAACAATTGATGGAGTTACAGATGTAACTGTTAAAAAACCAACAATAGATGAACTTATTGTGTTATCGTCAAATATTACAAATCAAATAAAAGCTGTTTCAGATGCTTCTGCTGCAGTTGCAAGTGCGTCTAGTGATGCAAAAAGTGCTTCTCCAATGCAAGGACTAAAAGCTACAAAATCTTTGAACTATTCAAAAGAAGTTATTTCTATTGTTGGTCCTGAATTACAATTAAATTTAAAGGTTGTAAATAATCTAATTACTACCTTAAAATCAGCTAATAATAATTAGTATGAGAAGGCATTTAACCTTTATAATCTGCATAGTGAGTAGCCTAATTGGCTACTCACAGACAGATTCAAAACCTGTTGTCGGTGTAGCTGAATTTACTAAAGAAGTAGATTCAAAATATGCTGGGGCTGTTGCTGAAAAAGTAGTTCAAGTAGTAACCAATACTAAAAGATTTATTGTAGTTGACCGAACAAGCTACGATAAAGTAAAACAAGAACTTGAATTCCAAAAAACAGAAGCTTTTCTTGACAGTAAAAATACTGTTAAGCAAGATGTAGCATTAGCTGCACAATTTATGATTGTAGGACACATTGTGAAAATGAGTGTGTATGCTATGAAAAATCCAGACGGAACAGTTAATGGATATAAATCAAGTGTTGCTTTTACAATAAAAGTTAATGATGTGGAAACTGGGAAAACAACAGAAGCAAAAAGTTTTCAAACAGAAGTTAGTCCTTTAATGTTATCCCCAGAAAGTGCTGTTAACGAAGCGTTGAAATCTATAGAACCAAATCTGACTTCATACTTTATTAAAACATTTCCTTTGACAACTAAAATATGTAAGATCCTAACTTCTAAAAAAGAGGCGGCAGTTACTGTTTTGATTGCAGGTGGTAAATCATTTGGATTTAAAGAGGGTGATGAATTAATTGTTGAGAAAAATGAATTAATTGATGGCAAACCATACCCCTCTCAAATTGGTGAAATAAAAATAGTAAGAATGGCAGGTGATGACTTTTCAGAATGTACTGTTTCTGATGGTGGTAAAGAAATATTATCAAGATTTAATGCTGTGGAGAAGTTAACTTGTAAATTAATCATAAAATAAAATTTATGAAAAAACTCAATAAAATTAGCTCTTTAGTAATTGTAATTCTGTTAATAATTACTAATGGTTGCAGTATAAAAACACTACCGATTGGAGAAGTTGCTGAAGTGAATTATCTTTCGGGAAAAGAAGGTACTATAACAATGAGAGCAATAGGTATTGGCACAAATCAGGAAGATGCAATAATAGATGCTGAAAAAAATGCTTTTAATGTAATATTTTTCAGAGGTCTGCCAGAGTCTGAACAAAAAATTGCTTTAATAGGAACAAATGAGATAATAGAAAAAGAAAAGAACAAGGATTACTTTAATAAGTTATATAAAGAAAAAAGATATAAGACTTTTGTAATGTCCTCAATTGCAACAAGTGATTTAATTAAACATAAAGGAGGCAAAAAAAGTATTGCTATTGATGTTAAAATAAACTTGGTAGCTTTAAGAAAAGATTTAGAACAAAATAATATAATCCGAAAATTTGGATTTTAAATTCAAACACTTATGAAAAAGAAATATTTGATATTGGTTATACTGTTATTACAGACAAGTCTAATTAATAGTGTATTTTGTCAAAATTCAGCTACTAATAGCGGTGGGCAAGTTGTATCAGTTCAACCCAAAATTATGGTTATCCCATATACTAAGGAGGGCGAAGACCTTCGCACAGTATTGGAAAACGATGAAAACAAAAGAATTGCAATAACGAAAATTAAAGAGGGGTTTGATAGCAGAGGTTTTACAACAGTTGATTTTGTAGCAAAATTAAAAGTTGCTAAAGACAATAATGCTTTTACTTCGGATAATCAAACCGATATAAAATCACAAATAATTCAAATGTCGGGGGCAGATGTTTATGTTCAAGCAGAAGTAATCGTTGAAAAAGGACAATCTGGCAATTCTGTGAAGTTAATTCTTACAGCCTATGAGGCTTCAACAGGTAATTCATTGTCTAATAAAGTGGGTGAAAGCGGTAAATTTTACACAGAGGATTTTAATAAATTGGCTTCTAAAGCGGTAGAAAGTTGTGTTGAAGACTTTCTCAATATAATGCAAATTAAGTTTACAGAAATTGTAAATAATGGGAAATCCGTAATTGTTGATATAAGTTTTGATGCTGGTTCACAATATAAAATGTCTTCTGAAATTGGGTCAGATGGTTTACCATTATCAGACCAAATAGAAATGTGGATGGAGAAAAACGCATTTAAAAACAATTATCATATTCAAGGAACAACTGACCTAAAAATGATTTTTGATGATGTAAAAATCCCACTAAAAGACCAAGCAACTGGCAATAATTATAATCCAAATAAATTTGCACTTGAATTATTCAAGTTCTTCAAAGGTATAGGATTGCAATCAGGGAAAGACGTTAAGGGCAGCACAATATATATAACAATTAAATAGGATAAAAATGGGAAAAATTTATTTCGTATTAATCGTATTGGCATTGTCATTAACTTCTTTTGGACAAACAACCAATAATGTTGGAAAAATTGCACTTTCAGTTATAATGCCTGAAAATATTGATGGTTTAAACGTTTCGCAACTTTCTAAACTGGAAACAAAAATCTCTCAAATAGTTACTGTTTCAGGTTTAGCTTCATCAGGGTATAATAATAATTTTGTAATTTATCCAAAGTTCGCCATCTTTGAAAGCAATATTGTAGAAGGAGGAATGCAAAATATAACTGTTGTTACAGCTGAGTTAAATTTATTCATAAAACAGGTTGACAATCATTTGTTGTTTTCTACAATCAGTAAACCTCTTAAAGGGAGTGGCAGTAGTAAAGAATTAGCAATTACAAATGCAATTTCAAAAATCACAACAAATGACCCAGTTTTCAAAACTTTCATTGAAACTGGCAAATTGAAAATAATAGCATACTATGAAACAAAATGTGTTGATATTATTAAAAAATCTGACAGCTATGTTAAAATTCAACAGTACGACCATGCATTAGGTTTGTTAATGTCTGTACCCGAAGAAGTTTCAAGTTGCTATAATCAAATACAAGACAAAGCTATTGAAACATATAAAGCATATCAGACACAAAAATGCTCTGAACTTATACAAAAAGCAAAAACAACACTTGCAAATAATGACTATGTCGAAGCATTAAACATTTTATCGGAAATTGATCCTTCTGCATCTTGCTTTAAGGAAGCTCAAGCAATTGCAAAATCAGCCGAAACAAAAGTTAAAGCCGAAGAAAAAAAGCAATGGGATTTTCAGATGAAACAGTATAATGATGCTGTAAGCCTTGAAAAACAAAGAATTGAAACTATTAAAGAGATAGCCGTTTCATATTACAAAAGTCAGCCGACAAGCGTAAATTATAACTATATAGTGAAATAAAAAAGAACTATGACAGAAAACAAGCCCCTCAAATCGAACATCCTCCCCTGCCATGTATTATCTGACTTAAAAGAATAATTATATCATTGTTTTTACTAAGTAAACGACGTACATTGTAACCTTTGACCATTTGGTCAAAGGCTATAAATCATCGAAAACGACATTTTGTCGCTTTTGGGAAAATAGTCAATAAAGTATTTAAATATAAGTAATTAGCAACATTGTACAACCATCTTTTCGCAACAGAAAATCACCAAAATGAAGGTTCATTAATAGTTGCAGCAGTTAAGGTGGGTGATGCAAGTGACTATTACGGTTGATATACTTCGTCCCAACTTTCTGAAATATCAAATACTAGTTTCATTCTTTGCTTTTTTTCTGCCTTTGATACTTCTTCAATTATAAGTATGTCATAATGTTTGTCTTTTTTTGCAATTATTCCTTGTTTTTTGATTTTAAACTTTTTGCCAGTTGTTAATTCTATTAGCTTAATTACCAGATATTCAAAAGAAACAAAACTTTTGGGCTGATCATCTGCTTTAAAAGAAAGTGTTTGTAATAATTTCGTACTTTCATCAGGATTTAAATTACTTTTAGAATTTTTCGAATTTTCGTTTTTAAAACCCTTTTGTTTATCATTTGGCATATCAAAATAACATACATTCGATTGATTAACCAAATCACATTCTTCATCAGCTGCCACACCGCAATATTGACATATATTGTTATTTTTCCTATTATTCTTTAGATTATCCCAGAAATTATGATACTCCCCAAAAACAGGACATATAGTTAAGATAATTGTATTACCTTTATTTAAAAATTTTATGTCAAAAAACATTCAAAAATGCTATCATTGAGTTTGGAATAAGACAAAACGAATTATCTTTTTTAAAAAATCATAATACTTATTTTTTTGCTGATTTAAACAAAATATTAAAATATCTATTGGAATTCTTATATTTGTATTTTATTCGTCATGATATATAATACTGCATTGACAGTAGTAACTGACATAATTAAGTAAACACACAAATTAGTTATACAAATTAAATGACAATGAATTAGTTAACTTTATTTACTAATTCAACAAAAGTTTTAAGAAAATCGAATATGAAGAAGAATATTAATACGATATTAATTGCTTTAAAAAACAGAAAAGTAAATCCAGACAAAGTTAAAGAATTGGCTGATAGCATTCAAAAAATAGGATTAATAAATCCAATAACAATTACTTCAAATAATACATTAATTGCAGGTCAGCATCGATTAGAAGCTTGTAAATCATTAAATTACTCAGAAATAGAATGTAATGTAATTGAAAGTGAAGATAAGTTGCAAATTGAATTAATCCAAATTGATGAAAATCTGATAAGAAATGATTTGACCGTCTTAGAACAGTGTGATATGCTGATAATCAGGAAAAATATATACGAAGAAATGTTTCCTGAAACTAGGTATGGTTCAAACCAATACACTAAAAGAGGAGATCCAGAATCTGGAACTCCTACTTTACATGAAAATTTTGTTACAAATACTTCTCAAATTACAAATAAAAGCAAAAGTACAATATCTGAAGAAATCCAAATAAGTAGATGTTTATCGTCAGAAGTTAAAGAAAAAATACAGGATTTGGAACTAGCCAATCAAAAGACAAACCTTCTAGAACTATCAAAACTAACTGAAGAAATGCAATTAGAAGTAATTTCTGAAATGGGGAAAAATTCAAGAAAATCAGTTAAAGAAACAATTCAAGACATCAGAAACTCTCATAAAAAGGATGAACGGAAGAT
>CAIZXK010000002.1 GCA_903936865.1 uncultured Bacteroidales bacterium
TCCATTTCATCTCCAAAAATACTTCAACAATCCATTGTTTTTCTGGATTATAGAATATGGGGATTATTTTTTGCCTTTTGTAATATTGTTTTTCGTTCTTTTTTTGTAGGAATTACAAATACTAAATATCTAACATATAATGCCGTAATTATGGCTGTGAGCAATATCATTCTTGATTATGGTTTGATTTTTGGTAATTTAGGACTACCAGAAATGGGATTAAAAGGAGCCGCAATTGCATCCGTTATTTCAGAAGCAATTGCTGCTGTATTTTTTGTGATTATCGTAATAAAAAACAAAAGATTCGAAATGTATAATCTCTTTACATTTAAAAGACCAGAATGGAAGATAATTTATTCAATTTTAGACATATCGTTTTATATAATGCTTCAATTTTTTATATCTTTAGGTGCATGGTTTACATTTTTTCTGATTATTGAAAAAACAGGTGAAAGATCATTGGCAATTTCAAATGTAATCAGAAGTATATATATGTTATTGATGATTCCGGTGTGGGGTTATTGTTCAGCTGTTAGTTCTATGGTTAGCAGTAAAATAGGAGAAGGAAAATCTAATGAGGTAATTGATGTTATAAAAAGGGTAACTATAATGAGTGTATTCACTACCAGTATATTGGTGTTAATTGTTGCTTTTTTCCCTGCTTTTTCCCTTTCCATTTATACTTCAGATATTTCTTTTATAAAAGATGGAATAGCATCTCTTTATGTGATTTTGGGAGCTACCCTTGTTTTTTCTGCAACAATGATTTCATTTAATGCAGTTTCAGGAACTGCAAATACAAATATATCTTTGTTTATTGAAATAATAACAATAATAATTTATTTAATATCAGCCTATTTATTAGCATATTATATAGGAAAACCTGAAGTAATCTGGTGTTCTGAATACATATATTATATCTTTACTGGAGGGTTTTCAATTTTGTATTTATGGAAAGGAAACTGGAGAAATAAAAAAGTATAAAAACTCCATACCTTCTATTTATATAAATTATAAATAAGATTTTATGTGTTAGTAAATCATAAGATTAGCAATAAGGTTTTTCTTTTCATAAATTAAACCAGCTTTTTTACTTTTAACTTTTTTTTATCAATTTTGTTAGAATTATAAAGGAAGTAAATAAAACGTTTAATAAAAAAGTTTTGAAAAAAATATTTTTAATTTTCAAAAATGTATATTTGTTTTATTACGAGGGATTTCGTAGTATGACCATAGGTAAAAGATTGTGGCTTATCATTTTAATCAAATTGTTTGTGATGTTTGCCATTTTAAAGATTTTTTTCTTTCCAAATGTTCTAAAAAAGAATTTCAAAACAGATGAAGAACGTAGCAATTATGTAATTGAACAATTAACTAAATCCAAATAAAATGTTAGAAAGTTTAGATTTATCAACCGTTGATTGGTCGAGAGGACAGTTTGCATTAACTGCAATCTATCATTGGATATTTGTACCTCTCACCTTAGGTTTGGCTTTCATTATTGCCATAATGGAAACTATTTATGTAAAAACAGGAAATCCCGAATGGAAAAAAATTACAAAATTCTGGATGACCTTATTCGGTATCAATTTTGCAATTGGTGTTGCTACCGGCATTATTTTAGAGTTTGAGTTTGGAACCAATTGGTCTAATTACTCCTGGTTTGTTGGTGATATTTTCGGAGCTCCCTTAGCTATCGAAGGTATTATGGCATTCTTTATGGAATCCACATTTATTGCCGTTATGTTCTTTGGTTGGAACAAAGTGAGCAAAGGATTTCATTTAACTTCTACATGGCTGGTAGCCATTGGTTCAAATTTATCGGCACTTTGGATATTAGTTGCAAATGGATGGATGCAAAGTCCTGTAGGTATGCGTTTTAATCCCGATACAGCCCGTAATGAAATGGTAAATTTTTGGGATGTATTGTTTTCTCCTGTTGCTGTAAATAAATTTTTGCACACAATTACATCCGGATATGTACTTGCATCCTTATTTGTAATTGGAGTAAGTGCATGGTATTTATTAAAAAAGAGGGAAACTGTTTTTGCTAAAAAAAGTATGATAATTGCTGCAACATTTGGTTTGCTTTCTGCTTTATTTGTCGCATCCACAGGTGATGGTTCAGCTTATGAGGTTACTCAAAAACAACCTATGAAACTTTCTGCAATGGAAGGTTTGTATGAAGGCAAAACAGCTGCAGGCTTAGTGGCTTTTGGTGTTTTAACTCCGGGAAAAACCTATGATGATGGGAAAGATCCTTTTATTTTTAAGATTGAAATTCCCAAAATGCTTTCAATGCTTGGATATAGAAATGCAGCTGCTTTTGTTCCGGGAGTTAATGATTTAGCTAATGGAAATCCACAATATGGATTATTATCAGCTAACGAAAAAATTGAAAGAGGGAAAATTGCAATTAATACACTCCGTGAGTATAAAGAAGCTAAAAAAACAAAGGATACTATAAAAGCAAGAGAGTTAGCTCTTAATTTTGATGAAAATACAGTTCAGGGTAAAGCTTTCCTTGCTGATTATTTCAAATACTTCGGTTATGGTTACCTTAATAATCCTAAGGATATTATACCAAATGTTCCTTTAACTTTTTACAGTTTTCATATCATGGTAGGATTGGGATTTTATTTCATCATTTTCTTTGTTTTAATTCTTTTCTTTGTTTATAAACATGATTTTGAAAATAAAAAGTGGCTAATATGGCTATCAATCATTACAATGCCATTAGCTTACATAGCTTCAGAAGCTGGCTGGATAGTTGCAGAAATGGGACGTCAGCCATGGGTTATTCAGGATTTGATGCCAACTGTTGCTGCTGCTTCTCAAATTGATTCATCAGCTGTAATTATTACATTTATATTATTTGCTGTAATTTTTACTGCTTTATTGATTGCAGAAATTAAAATAATGACAACACAGATTAAAATAGGACCTAAAGATGGAGGAACCAACTAATGTTTGAAAATTTATCGTATCTTGTTTTACAGCAATACTGGTGGATAATAATCTCTTTATTAGCCGGATTACTTGTTTTTTTAATGTTTGTTCAGGGAGGACAAACGCTTATATATACATTAGGCAAAACTGAATTGCAACGTAAAATGATTGTCAATTCTTTAGGTAGAAAATGGGAATTTACATTTACAACATTGGTTACTTTTGGTGGTGCTTTCTTTGCTTCTTTCCCTTTATTTTATTCTACAAGTTTTGGTGGAGCGTATTGGGTTTGGATGGCAATACTATTTAGTTTTGTAATTCAAGCAGTTGCTTATGAGTTTCGCTCAAAACCTAATAATTTTCTGGGTCAGAAAACCTATGAAATATTTTTATTTTTAAATGGTGCATTGGGAACTATTCTGGTTGGTACAGCTGTTGCTACTTTTTTTACAGGTGCCGAATTTAAAGTTGACACAATGAACCTGGTTGATATAACGAGTAACAAACTACCTGTTATTTCAACTTGGGAAGGACCAGCTAATGGCCTTGAAGCAGTGTTAAATTTTCAGAATGTTGCTTTGGGTTTAGCCGTTTTCTTTTTGGCACGAATACTTGGGATTTTGTATTTCATGAACAATATTAATGAAAAGGAGATTTTTGCACGTTCAAAAAAGCAATTACTTATCAATACCATTCCATTTTTGGTTTTCTTTTTGTTTTTTGTTGGCAGATTACTTTTTATCGACGGATTTGCAGTAAATCCTGAAACAAAGGAAATTTTTATGGAAAGCAATAAATATCTGAACAATTTATTGCAAATGCCTATTGCATTGATATTATTTTTAGTTGGAGTTGTTCTCGTTTTATTCGGAATACTAAAATCCATAGTTAAAGATAGTTCTAATGGAATTTGGTTTGCTGGTTTGGGTACTGTTATTACTGTTTTTACATTATTTATCATTGCAGGATTTAATAATACAGCTTATTATCCATCATCAGCAGATTTACAAAGCTCATTGACAATCGAAAACAGCTCGTCCAGTTTTTATACACTTACTGCCATGAGTTATGTTTCTCTTTTAGTACCTTTTGTAATTGCGTATATCTTTTATGCATGGAAATCTATTAACAATAAAAAAATTGACACCAAAGAAATGGAAGAAGAACATCATTTGTATTAATCAATAAAACAATAAATTATGTATATTAAAGAAATATTATGGTTGGCAAGTTGGCCTGTATTAATCTATGTAAGTTATCGTTTGGCTTACTTTGCAATTAATAAATTTGAAAATAATTTAGAAAACAAATAGATTATTAATAAAATTCTTATAATTTTGATGAGGTTATCGTAATTCTATGGTAACCTCATTTTTTATTTTCACTTATGAAAGCATTATTAAAATTACAAATTCACTGGCAAATATTAATAGCTTTACTAGTTGCTATTTTGTTCGGAATATTTTTTCCTCAATATGTATCTTATGTTAGCTGGATGGGCGATTTATTCCTTAGAGCATTAAAAATGATAATTATACCATTGATCGTAAGCTCCATGATAATGGGTGTTGCTAACATTGGTAATGCCGAAAGTTTGGGTAGAATCGGATTAAAAACCATAGCATTTTATCTTATAACCAGCTTAATTGCAATTCTTACCGGTTTGTTTTTGGTAAATTTCATTAAACCCGGAATCGGTATTGATATCGGTTTTACACAAACTGTTAATCAAGAAACATTTGGGAATCAATCTTTAGGAAATATTTTACTTCGGATTATTCCAGATAATATATTTGATGCCATGGCAAAAGCTGATATTCTATCAATAATATTTTTCTCCTTACTTTTCGGATATTTCATAACCAAATTGGAAGAGAAGCATAGTCAGCCATTAAAAAAGTTTTTTGATGCCTTGTTTGAAATTATGATGAAAATAACGATGTTTGTTATAAAATTTACTCCATTGGGAATTTTTGGGATTGTTGCTGGAGTTATTGCAAAACAAGCTGGTGATTCAGCTTCATTGCTTTCTATTTTCGAAAGAATGTCAGTCTATATGCTATGTGTGCTTGGTGGAATTTTCTTTCATACCTTTATAACAATGTCTCTTGTGTTAAAATTAGGCAAAATAAATCCTGTTAAGCATCTTAAAAATATGAGTACAGTAATGCTTACCGCTTTTTCAACATCTTCATCCAATGCAACTTTACCCATTACAATGGATGCAGTTGAAAATAAATGCGGAGTTTCCAACAAAATAAGCAGTTTTACTTTACCATTGGGTGCAACCGTAAATATGAACGGTACTGCTCTTTACGAATGTGTTGCAGTTATTTTTATTGCTCAGGTTTATGGTATTGATTTATCAATATATCAGCAATTTGTAATAGTTATGACATCTTTGCTTGCCGCTATTGGTTCTGCTGGAATTCCGATGGCGGGACTGGTAATGATGACTGTTATTTTGAATGCAGTTGGTCTTCCATTGGAAGGCATTGGATTGATTCTGACAGTTGACAGAATTCTGGATATGTTTCGTACTTCTCTAAATGTTTACGGTGATACTTGCGGAGCTGTAGTAATTGCAAAATCAGAGGGTGAAGTACTTAACGTATGAAGAAAGCACTTATTTTATCTCAATTTGCTCTTTTTGCTGTAAGTATAATATTTGGAGCCAACTACTGGATTAGCAAAAGCTTGATGCCTGATTATCTTGATCCCTTTCAACTGCTTATTCTCAGAACAGGAGGTGCCATGGCAATTATCTGGATATTTCAACTATTTATAAAAAAGGAAAAAGTTCCTTTTAATGACTTGGTTTTACTTGCAGTTTGCAGCCTTTTTGGAATAACCCTAAACCAAGGATTTCTGTATATCGGACTAAACAAAACTTCACCCTTCGATGCATCAATTATTCATACTGCCAATCCGGTTATTGTGATGCTTATTGCAGCAGTTGTAATAAATGAAAAGATTACATTGTTGAAATCTGTTGGTGTTTTTATGGGATTATCAGGAGCTTTATTTCTAATTCTTACAAGTAACAAATCAGGTAGCAGCATGAGTTCATTGGTGGGAAACCTATTTATTTTTGCTAATGGAGCTTCTTATGCCATTTATCTGGTTATTGTAAAACCTTTGATGAAGAAATATCATACAATTACTGTTTTGAAATGGGTTTTTCTATTTGGATTCATTTTCTCAATTCCATTTATCAAAGGAAGCCATCAGCATATCAATTGGAAAATCTTCACTGTAATGCAATGGTCTTCATTGCTTTATATCATTGTTTTTAATAGTTTTATAGCCTATATTCTCATTGTTTATGCGTTGAAGCACGTATCTGCAACTAATGTTGGTTACTACACCTATTTACAACCATTAGTTGTGGCAATTATTGGAATTGTAATAGGCATGGAAGTTCCTGGATTTATAAAAATTTTAGCAGGTTTAATGATTTTTTCAGGTGTTTATTTAATAAACAAAAGAATTTGAAGATTTTAAAATAAAGATTTTTTTTGTAAGAATTTACGATTTATGAAATTTGAAGTACTCTTCTATTCTTTTAGGGGGTTCTAAAAATTAGATTTTTTGAGGCGAACAAGATTTTTAAAACCACAGTTTACTAATGTAAATGAGGAATTTAAGAATTAAAGTTCAACGAAGAAATAGCAATTTTTAGAAGTCCGGTTTTATAGAATAGCAGATAAATTCTATAAAAAGTAAGGGTAAATTTATTCTATTATCAAATATTTTTCAATGCCAATAAAAATTGGTTTTGTTATATCGTTCAACATAATAGTCTAATTATTGAGCAAAACAAAAAAAATGGTATTGTTAATGCAGGAAAAAGTAAAATTTTTTAAAGAAAATTGTGATTTCTAATTTTAAATTTACTAAATTTACAAACAAAAATTTATTAAAAATGTTTGAAACTAGCCATTTACATCCAATGATTGTTCATTTCCTTATAGCACTGATAACGATAGGGTTTCTTGCTGATCTTTTAAGCATCTTTTTAAAAAAAGAACATTGTTTATCTAAAGTAGGTTTTTATTTAATGATTTTAGGAGCACTAAGTGCTGTTGCTGCTTATCTTACAGGTGAGTTTTTTACCGGAGAAATGACAGGAGCTGCAGGAGAAGTTAAAGAAAATCACGAATTATTTGCAAAAATTGCAATGTTTGTAATTGGAATTGCATCTATTATTCGTATTTATCTTATTATTAAAAAGGTAGAAGATGGTAATTTAAAATGGCTTGTTTTTGCATTGTATGCAATTGCCATGATCTCAGTTGGAATTGCCGGATTTTTAGGTGGTACACTGGTATATAATTATATGATGCCACTGTAGTCATTTTTTGGTAACTTTGTAAAGAAAATGTCCATTAAATAATAATTATCAATTTGAGCTTATGATGCATGGACACTTCGTAAAGCTCTAACTAACAATATATTATATGAAAAAAGTTTTTTATAATTTTTTAGTAATAATTGCAGGTATTGCAATAATTACAAGTTGTGGCAACAAAAAACCTGTTGATTCTACAACAAAGACAATTGAAAATCTAAAAGCAGCTATTAAAGGAGAAACAACTGCGAGTGCTAAGTACGCTGCCTATGCACAAAAAGCAACTGAAGAGGGTTTTGCTCAAATTGCTGTTTTATTTCAGGCAACTTCAAAAGCTGAAGAAATTCATGCTAAAAATCACATGAGTGTTTTAACAAAACTTGGTGGAAATATGGATGCCATCACACCTGAATTTGAAGTAAAAACAACTAAAGAAAATCTTGATGATGCAATAAAAGGCGAAAAGTATGAAATTGCAACCATGTATCCGGAATTCTTAAAAGCTGCTGATGAAGAAAAAGTTACTGATGCCACAAAATCATTTAATTGGGCAATGGATACTGAAAAGAAACACGCAGATCTTTATCAAAAAGCAATAGATGCTTTAGCTGCAAATGATTTAACTAAAATGGTAGTTGAATATTTTGTTTGTCCTACTTGTGGTAACACTTTCGAAACTGGTATTATAGATGAAAAATGCGGATTCTGTCAAACTTCAAAGGAAAAATTTATTTCCATAAAATAAATTAATATACTTTTAAAGTGGAGTTCTTAAAATGATTTTTTTATCAAGATTATAAGACCACAATTCATTCATTTAAATGAAGTCTTTAAAATTAAAGTTTAATAAAGAAAAGCAAATTTTAAAAGACCCGTTAAAAAAGAGACATTCTAAATCAACTAGATAGTCTCTTTTTTGATTTAATTACTATAAATCAGAATTAAATATTTAAAACCTATTGCAGATAGAATTTGATTATGAAAATGAATTGAATTTAAAACAATTAATAAAGTTTTTATATGAAGAAATATTTCTTTTTTATCACAGTTGTCTTGATGTCAATAAATTTATTTGCTCAGGAAAGTAACGATATTCAATTGCCTGTTGCGACAAAAACCGGTGGTAAACCGTTAATGGAAACATTGAATAAACGTTCGAGTGACCGAAGTTTTTCAACTAAGGAATTATCTTTGCAGGAATTATCAGATTTGCTTTGGGCAGCAGATGGGATCAACAGACCCGAATCAGGCAAACGGACAGCTCCTACTGCAATGAATTGGCAGGATACAGAAGTTTATGCTATACTTCGGTCAGGTATTTATAAATACAATCCCAAAGATCAGAAACTCGAACTGATAAGATCAGGAAATTTTATGAAATATGCAGGAAAACAGGATTTCGTGGAAAATGCAGCTTTAAA
>CAIZXK010000003.1 GCA_903936865.1 uncultured Bacteroidales bacterium
GAAAAACCAAAAACATTTATTTCAAATAAAGCAATTATTGGAATTTATTATTTTAAAGATGGTGAATATTTTAAAAGTGAATTGCAATATCTTATCGATAATAATATAATTAAAGGTAATGAATATCAACTAACGGATGCCTTACAAAATATGATGAAGAAAGGTACTCAATTTTCAGTTGGTAAAGTTAACGAATGGCTCGATTGTGGTAATAAAGATGCAACTGTAATAACAAATCGTCGATTATTGATAAATAGTAATGGAGATAAATTAGTTTCTGAAACTGCAAAAATTACAAATTCAATTATCAATCATCCTTGCTATATTGGTGAAAATGTTGAAATTACGAGTTCAATCATAGGACCTTATGCTTCAATTGGTGATAATTCGGCAATTACTCATTCCATTATTACAGATACAATAATTCAAACCAATTCAAAAATTAAAAATGCGAATATCGATAATTCAATGATTGGAAA
This sequence comes from uncultured Bacteroidales bacterium, assembly GCA_903936865.1. Classification (GTDB taxonomy): domain Bacteria; phylum Bacteroidota; class Bacteroidia; order Bacteroidales; family JACABE01; genus JACABE01. Next base: position 480 of record CAIZXK010000003.1, read on the forward strand.
TTATGTTGAATATAAAGGAGATATTAATGAATTAAGTATTGGTGATTTTACAACTATTAATTATAATGTATAGATGTTATAATATTCTATCTGTTTTATCGTTGAATTATCAATTTGCTTTTAGCAAAATCCATAAATGAACATTGTAAATGAATATTAAAAAGTCTCTATTTTACTGCATACTAATATTATCACTAATTGTATTTTCTTGTAAAGTTTCTGAAAAGAATAAAAAGAAATCAGTACCAGCTATTTCAAATTCTAACAGATTAATGATTGATGGCATTTTTATTGATGCCAATAAAGAAAAACTTTTGGGTAATTACAAAAATGCGCTGGAACTATTTTCAACGGTTATCAGTAAAGATCCTGAAAATTCTGCAGCGTTATATGAAATTGCAAGGATTAATCAAACTCAAAAGAAAAATGCAGAAGCGTTACTTTATGCTAAAAAAGCTGCAGAAATTTCACCTGAAAATATTTGGTTTCAATTACTTTTGGCTGATTTATACAATAGTAATCAGCAATATAAAGAAGCAACTAAAGTATGGTCAACTATAATTAAAAAGAATCCTGACAACATTGATTATTATTATGATTTGGCTAATGCCTATATTTATGAGAATAATTTAATGGAAGCCATTAAGGTTTATGATATTATTGAAAAGAAAATAGGAATAACTGAAAATATTTCACTTCAAAAACAAAAGATCTATCTTACTGAAAATAAATTTGATAAAGCAGTTCAGGAACTGGAAAAACTCTCAGCTGCATCTCCTGACGATACCCGATATTTTGCAATGCTGGCAGAATTGCACATGGGCAAAAAAATGTATGACAAAGCATTGGTTTATTATAATAAAATTCTCGATAAAGATCCCAATGAAAAATTTATACATATTTCGTTAGCAAGCTATTACCGTGAAGTTGGAAATAAGGAAAAATCATATCTGGAACTTAAGAAAGGATTTGAGAATCCAACGTTGGAAATTGACACTAAAATTCAGATTTTACTTTCCTATTATTCTATTACAGAAATATATAACGAATTAAAATCTCAAGCATTTGAACTTTCGGAAATATTGGTCAAAACTCATCCTACTGAAGCAAAAGCATTTTCAATTTATGGCGATTTTTTGTATCGCGATAAAAAGTTTATCGAAGCAAGAGAAGCTTTTAGAAAAGTGAATACTATTGACAGTAGTAAATATGAAGTATGGGAAACACTACTTATTATTAACTCGGAATTAAATGATACCAATGCATTGCTAACTGAAAGTGAAAGAGCAATTCAATTATTTCCTGAGCAGCCATTACTTTATCTGTTTTCTGGAATTGCTAATTTCCAGGCTAACAATCTAAAAGAAGCTATTCGAAGATTAGAAACAGGTGTAAAGTTAGTAATTGATAATGAAAAATTAGAAGCTCAATTTTATACATATTTAGGTGATATTCACTATAAAAACAAAGATTATCCAAAAGCATATGAATCATATAACAAGACATTGGAAATTGATTCTGAAAATGTTTATGTCTTAAATAACTATACATACTATTTGTCCTTACAAGCAGTGGATTTGGATAGAGCTGAAGAAATGGGAAGAAAACTTAACACATTAATTCCCAATAATCCATCATATCAGGATACGTACGCCTGGGTTTTTTATAAACTTGGAAGATACGAAGATGCCAAAAAATGGATATTAAAAGCTTTAGAGAATGGAGGGACTGATAATGATATAATTATGGAGCATTGTGGTGATGTTTTTTATAAGTTGGGGAATAAAACAGAAGCTTTTGAATATTGGATGAAAGCTAAAAAAATCGGAAATGGATCTGAATTTCTACAAAAGAAAATTGATGAGAAGAAATTATATGAATAATATGAAAACAATAAATCTTTTTATTTCTATCATATTAATATTTATTGTATTATCATGTAAAACATCAAAAATAGCAAATCAAACTCCTTTAATAAAAAAAGAAGTTCCATTTATTCAATCAGATAATGTTATAACAGATAGTATTATTAGCAAAATGGCTTCAAATCAATTTGATTTTGAATGGTTTTCTGCTAAATTTACTGCTGATTATGAAATAGATAAAAATAATACTTCGTTTAGTGGACAAATTCGGATAAGGAAAGATAGTATTATCTGGATTTCAATTTCCAAATTTTCAATTGAAGGATTAAGAATAAAAATAACACAGGATAGTGTATTTGTTATTAACAGATTAGAAGATAATTATTTTCAAAGCGATTTTAATTATATCAATAAATTTATAAATAATGCGATTGATTTTGATATGTTGCAAGCTTTTATCATTGGAAATGATTTTAAATATTATGAAAATGATAAGTTTAAAACAAGTGTTGATAATAACTATTTTCATTTGGAAACAGTAAATCGACATAAGCTTAAAAAATATATTAAAACAGAAAATGACAGATTAAAAATTTTGGTTCAAAGTATTTTAATTGATAGCAAAACATACAAAATCAAAAGCTTAACCGTTAAAGAAGTAAAAGAAAATAATAAATTAAAAATCTCTTATGATAATTTTGAAATGATTAATGATAAATTGTTTCCGAAATCAATACAAATCTCAATTCTTTCAGCAAAAGAAATAAATATAAATATCGAATATTCAAAAATTTACAAGGATGAACCTTTAACTTTTCCATTTAAAATACCGGAAAGTTATGAAAGATTAATTCCCAACTAGATTTTTTTATAACTTTGGCATTTAAGAAAGCGAAAAGTATGAACAAAAAGAAATTACTTAAAATCAATCTAAAACAGATAATATTCTTTTATCTGTTTCTTTCATTATCAGTAATTAATACTTTATTTTCGCAAAACGACAAAACAAAACTTCAGGAAAATAAAAAGAAAATTGAACAAGAAATTAAATTTACCAATCAATTACTTAAGGAAACTAAAAAAGATAAACAAAATTCTCTCAATCAATTATTTGTTTTAAAAAATCAAATAAATAAAAGAGAAGAATTAATAACCAATATAAATCAGGAAATTAATGTAATTGTAGGAGAAATAAATTATACTCAAAACTCTGTCGAAAAGCTTAGTAATGATTTAATTAAGTTAAAATCAGAATATGCAAAAATGATAGTTGCTGCTAACAAAAACAGAGGGTCAAATAATATTTTAATGTTTATTTTTGCTTCCGAAAATTTTAATCAAGCTTTTCAGCGGGTAAAATATTACAGACAATATTCCACATTCAGAAAAACTCAGGCTCAATTAATTACTAAGAAACAAGGTGAGTTATCTCAAAAGAAGCAGCAACTTGAAACACAAAAAATCAGTCAAAGTCAATTACTGGTAAATAATGAAACCGAGAAGAAACAGTTAACTAAAGAACAGGAAACCAAGAATGTTGCAGTACAGCAACTTCAAAAGACGGAGAAAGAATTATTAAAAACACTGCGTAAAAAAGAAGCAGAAGCCAGAAAATTACAAAAGGACATTGAAAGAATTATAGCTGAAGAAGTCAGAAAAGCAAAAGAAGCAGCAATATTACGGGCAGAAAATAAAAGGAAAGAAGAGAAAACCAGACCAAAAACAGATACCAAACCTGAAACAAAAGTGGCAAAAGAAGAAAAAACTGCAAAAACCACTTCAGAAATATTAACTGATACACCTGAGGATATGGCTCTTTCAAACAGTTTTGCAAGCAATAGAGGGCGTTTGCCATGGCCTTCGGAAAAAGGAATTATTTCAAGTTCATTTGGTCAGCATTCACATCCCGAATTGCCTGGTATTGTGATAAATAATGATGGAATTGATATTACAACAAATAGGGGAGCTTCCTGCAGAGCTGTATTCAATGGAGAAGTTACTGCAGTTATTTCCGGACCTAATGGCAA
>CAIZXK010000004.1 GCA_903936865.1 uncultured Bacteroidales bacterium
GAGAGTGTAAATTATTTTGTGTAAACACAAAATAATAGTTTATATTTTAACTTTACATCTATCTGCAAAGTTAATTAAAAATTGGTGACATATTAACCCCCAATTTTTAATTGGTTTAGTCCAATTTTTCTCTAATTTCATAATAGCCAGATAAACAGATTTTAAGCAAGATATTTCATCTGGGAATTGCACTTTTGTTTTTGTATATTTTCGAATACCTCTGTTTAGATTCTCAATGGTGTTTGTTGTGTATATTATAGTCCTGATTTCCATTGGATAATCAAAATATGCAGTTAGATTAGCCCAATTTTCTTTCCATGATTTTATGGCATAATAGTATTTTTTTGACCATTTATTATCGAGTTCAACTAACGCATCCTGAGCTGTTTCAAGATTTATGGCGGCATATACATTTTTAAGATCTGCACAAAATTCTTTTCTGTCTTTCCAAACAATATATTTGCATGAATTCCTGATTTGGTGTATAATACATAATTGCGTGATACATCTCGGGAAAACGCCTTTAATGGCGTCTGTGAAGCCTTTAAGATTGTCGGTACAAGCAATCAGAATGTCTTCAACGCCACGGGCTTTTAAATCGGTAAGAACTTTCAACCAGAAAGAAGCTGATTCATTTTCTTCTATCCACATACCCAAAACTTCTTTATGCCCGGTATTTTTGAGACCTATAACGATAAATACGCACATGTTGATATATTTTCCGTTATGCCTTACTTTCATCATAATGCCGTCCATCCAAACGGTAAGATATACACTTTCTAAAGCTCGCTGCTGCCAGTTCTTTACGAGTTCGTTAATTCGTTCTGTTACGTTTGAAATGGTCGTTTCTGAAACATTTACACCATAAATTTCTTTAACTTGAGAACTAATATCTGAAGTCGTCATACCATGGCTATACATGCTTATAATGGCTTCTTCAAGCTTATCTGTCATGGTTTGTCCTTTTGGAACCACTAACGGTTCAAACTCTCCATTTCGATCTCTGGGGATGTTTAAAACGATATCGCCCAGATTTTCTGTTTTAACAGTTTTTGTGGAGTATCCATTTCGGCTATTACCTGTGTTATAACCCTTTTTGTCGTGTTTTTCATAGCCTAAATGATCGTCTAATTCGCCTTGTAACATCTGCTCTATGCCGTGTTTATATAGGTCGTTGAAAAAACTTCCGAAATCTTCTTTGTCTTTAAATTGCTTGAAGAAGTCCTTTGGTAAATTAAATTTGTTTGTTCCCATACTCTGTGGTATTAAGTTGTAAAATTAATAAATTCAGGGACAGCCTTCGTCGTCTCACTTCGGCTCGGCTAAGCCTTCGCCTTCGTTCAACGACGAAGGCTGTCCCTGGTTCTCCGAATATAGTGTTTACACAAACTTATTTATACTCCCGGTTATTTTACCATTACCTCTTACCAACTTTTGTCGGTTAGTGGATAGTTTGAAAAACAACAATGTAGATTTATTATCAGTTTATCGGAAAAATTGCTTAATGAAATGAAGATATACTGCTAATGGTAAGCTAAACTATTAATTTTACAAATAAATAATTCAGCAATTTTGTAAATTAACATAATAATTTGCAAAAATTTTACAATTATTGTTTTTCATGTTAATATTTGATTTACTTTTGTTGCAACAAAAAAATTATAATGAATAAAATACGTATATGCCGGCATTTTCCTTTACACATTTATTTAATGTATCGATAGACTTATGTCTGCCATTTATGTATTGTATTATATCAAAGAATGTTGAACAAATAACTTAATAATGTAGAAAACAAAAACATAATAAAAAATAGCGTTGCTTAAAATATTTCTCTTTCATAGAAATCGCCAATTTTTAGACCGTAGAGAAATAGTTGAAGTGAACGCACCCGGACAGGGTGTGTTCCTTTTGCTTATTTCAATTACGGTCGGGTGTTTGGCGATACCTTATGAAAATTGAATATCAAAGCAGAGGTTCACGCCCTTTTTTATTGTGAGTAAATCATATTAATAATTAATAATAAAACAATGTTATTTTCATTCATTAAAAATCATAAAAATCAAGATGCTATTAATGAGCATTTAGGTAGTTTTCAATCTCTTTTTTCTGAAAACCAAAAAAAAGCAATAATGGTCAGTTTATTTCTAATTGCAAATTCTGATAGAGAATTTCATGAAAAAGAAGTTCAATTTTTTGAATACACTGCATCAATATTAAATTACAAATTACATAATGATCTTAATTTTATCATTAATGAATTTCGAACATTGGATCGCAATGAATTATTTCGTCATTTAGCAAGTTTAGAAGAGAGTCAGAAGGATTGGTATATTATAACTGTTTTTGGAATGTTACATGCTGATGGAAAAATATTAAAAGAGGAATTTCAGTATGTTGAAGTATTTTTTAGCAAAATGAATATTACAGAACAAAGATTTGAGAAAGTGTTAAAAGACTATCAATTACTAATGGAATAAATTTACTGAAAATGTGATAATTATTTGATAGAATATAAATTATTTTGATAGAAAAGATTATAAACACTATTTTTTTATACAATTTATATCATTACACTAAGGTTTAGATTGTATTTGAGAATAAATTTAAATTAAAATTATGTATTGCATAGTATGTGGAAAACAAATTCCAGATAACTCAAAGTTTTGCTCTTTGTGTGGAAGGAATCAGAATGAAGGTGAGCCATCATTAAAAGAAAAAATCGCTGATGTAATTATTGAAAAAGAAATTACTAGACAAGTTATTGAAGCCAATAGATCCTCTATTGATTTTCAATATTTAAAAAAATTTATGGGTTGGTATTTAGCATGGGTGCTTTTTCATTTAGGCTTATTATTAATAGGTTCTGATGGTGTTTTTGATGGAAGTAATATGGGTTCAGATGTTTTTTGGCCTTTTGGTAAAAACTCTGATTTTGATGAGGTTAATTACTATGATATTACCGAGTTTTTAGTTTATACTATTTTCCCTTTAGCAATTTTAGTAATTTGGAGTATGGTTAGAATTCAAACTGAAAGTAATAAAAATTAAAATACAAAACATGAACTATTCAGATGATTTTATTCAGAAAATGTGGGAGACTGCAACACCAGATCCATTGAAAGATAGTAAAATATGGCGTAAAGACAAGTACAAAGCATGGATAAAAAGAGGAGAGTATAATCAATTTTCGGAGTTTGGATGGAAAATTCATCAAAACCCTTTTGATCAGAATAATCAAATAGTTTTTCATTGGCAAAATATGACTGAAAGAAGAGACGATGGTGAGGGTTGGGTATGGAAAATAATAGCTTCTGGCGATAAAAATATAACTTATAAAAATTCATGTTATATTGCAACAGCTTGTTATGGAAATATTCTAGCACCAGAGGTTGTTTTGTTTAGAAAATACAGAGACGATGTTTTAAATAAGTTTTTTTTAGGGAAAGCTTTCGTCACTTTTTATTATGCTGTATCACCATTTCTTGCTAATTTTCTAAAAGACAGAAAGAAATTAAACAAGTTTGTAAAAACACAAGTATTGGACAAAATAATAAGCTATATTTATAAATAAAAATAATAAAACAATGATTTGGATAATCGCATTTGCAATTGTCGGATATATATTATTTCGATTTTTTTCATCATTAAGCAAAGATAATGATGATTTACAAGGGCAGACACTTTCTGGGAAATTTAGCATTATTGCATCAATGCTTAATGATGCTGCATTTGATGGAAAAGGTGATATTACAACCCTTAATAAAAGGGAATTTAATCTTTACGAAGACGGTCAAAACCAGATTATTAAATTCCAGTATAGTACAGGCCACCTAACCATCATTTGGAAATATAAATATTTTCAGAAAGAAATCATCCATGAACGTCAATTTAATGATGTGCGCAATCTTAGTATTTTTGATCAACAGAAAATTGCAGAACAAATGATAAAGGAAATGGCAATTGTTATTGAAAAACACCAAATAGATGTGATTGTTGGTAATTAATATTCATAAAATAAAAATAAAAAAATGAACACGCAGGAAGAAATGAAAATTAAGTATCAAACTTTAATAAAAAAAATTGAAAGTTTATCTAAGGAAATTGAATTTGGAGCTATAGAACATGAATTAAATTCGCAAAAAATCTCGTATAACGAATATATTATTGAATTAACTATTATTCGAGAAGGACAAATATTTACCATCAATGACATCTTCAAACTTATTGAAAATAACAAAGAATTAAATATTGAATATAAAAGAAAAACAAAAAACATAATTCCTTTACCAAAAATAATTCCCGAATTTTTAACGAAAACGTTTAGTTTTGACCATAATAAAAATCAAAATCAAATATTCTTAGAATTATTAAAAGGAATAATTGATTTTTTCAGTAAATATAATTATGTAGATACGAATTATAAAAAAAGGTCAGAAGAGAAAGAAGATTTTGATTACGAAAAATATTTTAATAATATTAA
>CAIZXK010000005.1 GCA_903936865.1 uncultured Bacteroidales bacterium
AGTGCCGGAATTGTTATCTGGGAAGTAAGTAAGCTATACGAATTCTGATTACTGTAAACAAAAGGATTATTCAAAATAAATACTAAAGTTTTGCATTGAAATGGTAAAACAAATAAAGTTGAAAAACGCTCACCCAGCGACCGAGTAAAGCAAAAACAGGAGTAAAGCTCTTACTCGGCGACCGAGTAAAGCAAAAACTGCTGGAAAACTCTCACTCGGCGACCGAGTAAAGCCAAAACAACTTTCGGGGCTTTGCCGGATTTTCCGAAGAAGCCAAAACTATCTGAAACTATTAAGCATATTTAATCTGATGATTTACTCGTATGTCTTCATCTTTTGATATTTTTATTAAAAATCCTGAAATGCTAACATTTAAATCATTTGAATAGTAAATTAAAAAGAATGAATTGAAGATTCCATTTTTCTAATACAATGCTTTTGCATTTTTTTTCAAAACATTTTCCCGTTTGGCACGATAATCCTTTCTGATTTAAAAACAAGAAAATAAGATATAACTAAAATCCTCAAAGATTTTTATTAGTGCTTTATTAAATGATAGTTATGGATTCTTGCTGTCATTTAATTATTTTATAAAATTTGCGTAATTCGTGTAATTCGCGGGCAATAAATTTTTTATTTGCGGATTTAAGTATATATAATAGGGCGAAAAAACGAAATGCATTATACGAAAATAGCTTATATTGTATTAATAATCCATTGCCCGTTGGGCATTCATATCAATAGAAACAAGCAAACATAATCCATAATATTGTCCGTAGGACATTAACCTAAAGGCCAAGCTGAGAATTATTTGCTTGTAAAAGAAAGTAAATTTCCAGAAATATTATGCAAATTATGACATTGGAAATATTTTTTGTATTTTTGTATAAATTTAATTCAAATGAGTTCTTTAGAAATTAGAGATAAATTAATTGAAAAAATCTTCTTGATAGAGGATAAATTATTTTTAAAAGCATTAAAGACAATTGTTGATACAAAATTGGCTTCAACAAACTATGAATTATCTGATTTTCAAACAGACAGAATTAGAAAAGGCAGAGAACAACTGATGAATGGCAATACAATTTCAAATGATACTGTTCAGAAAAAAGTTGACAAATGGCTAAGTACAAAATAAGTTGGTCAGTTGAAGCAGAAATAGATTTGACAGAAATTCTTGAATTTTACATCCAAAGAAACAAGACAGTATCCTACAGCAAGAAGCTCTATCTAAAATCAAAAAAGATATTTAGACAATTTCTAAAAATCCAAAATCAGGTATCAGGACAGATTATGATACAGTTAGAGTGTTAATAACTGGTGACTACCAAATTATTTATGAAATTATGGAAACCAATATCGTAATTTCAATGCTTTGGGATTGCAGAAGAAATCCTGAAGACAAAAAAATTGGCAAGCGAATCAAGAATAAAAATAAAAGCGAGGTGTAATTGAGACTGCACTACCATATTAATTAACTGACAGGAATAAATTCTTATTAATCTATTGTATATAAAGTTTCCTGCGGTTTGGTTTGTAAGAAAATAGTATATTTGTAGAAAAAATAATAATTGGGAAATCCTTACAAAGCCAATGCAAATTGGCATAGATATTAATGAATTTTTCCTTAAATATAAGCGAGTTGGGTGCAAATTTAAAAAAAATGAGAAAGTTAAATTTTATATTAATCACATTAGCATTACTAAGTTGTAACCATTTTGATCGAAATGACAAAAATGAATCTGAAAAACTTTATGGTGTCATTTTTACAGACAATGATTCTATTAAAATTTCAAATCCTCTTATAGACATCAAACAAGTAAAAGTTATTAATTTAAAAGACTCAATATATGCTGAAATAACACTTGGATGCATTCCTGATTCTATTAGTTTCAATAACCCTGAGATTAATAAAGGTTATAATGAATATTTATGGTTTTTGGATTTTGATATTAAAAATGATTCTTCATTTGATAACAATTTTAGAGCTGTTATTTCGTATAATAATTTTGATCATGATACATTAAAAAACAAAATGTATACCTCTTTTCACGATTTTCTAAAATATTGTAAAAAAGAGATATATATAAATGACCTTCCAAGAAAAATTGTTTATTATGACGGTTTAGATTTTTTTGTGAAAAATAATACGTTTTATTTTAAATTTCCTAAAAATTATAAACATGATACATTACATATAGACAATAAATTAAAATGGTGTGTTAAAACAACTTTTAATAATCCTAAAAAAGAAAGTTCAGATTTAATTAATAAAGATTTTTATTCACCAACTCCCGATAATTTTAAAAAATAACAATTTGCAATAAAAAACTGGAATTACATTTATCCGTATAACCAAAATCCCTTTCACAAAAAGTCCCATTTGATAAAAAGTTTTGCATGTAAACTTGGAATACAAACTTTACTAAAGAATTTAAGATTCCGTTTTCTAAAACACTGCCTTTGCAATTTTTTCAATATTATCCGATTTTCCCATGGTATAAAAATGAATAACTGCAACCTTGTTTCTGATTAAATCTTTCGATTGTTCTACAGCCCATTCTATACCAACCTGCCGGGCTTCCTCGTTGTTCTTGCATTTGATAAGTTCTTTTACCAAAGCTTCGGGAATATCTATATGAAAAGTCTGTGGCAAAACCGACATCTGACTTTTGGTTGCTATTGGTTTTATCCCCGGAATAATGGGAACTGTAATCCCTTCATTACGGCAGGCATTTACAAAATCATAGTATTTTTGGTTGTCAAAAAACATCTGTGTAACTATAAATTCAGCACCGGCTTCAATTTTCTTTTTCAGAAAGAATAAATCAGACAACATATTGGGAGCTTCATTATGCTTTTCGGGATATCCAGCTACACCAGCCGTAAAATGGGTAGGCGTTTTATTCTCCGATTCATCGTCCAGATACTTTCCTTTATTTAAATCAACCACCTGTTTTAGTAAATCCACAGCATAAGCATGTCCATCGGGTTCCGATATAAAACGCTTGGTGCTTTTATCGGCGTCACCACGCAATACCATCAGGTTTTCAATACCAAGAAAGTGTAAGTCAATCAATGCGTTTTCAGTTTCTTCCCTGTTAAAACCTCCACAGATAATATGGGGAACCACATCTATTTTGTATTTATTAAGAATGGCTGCAGAAATAGCAACCGTTCCGGGTCTTTTTCTAACAACCTGCTTTTTCAGCATTCCATTCGGAAACTCTTTAAAAACAACCTCTTCCCGATGATAAGTTACATTAATGTAAGGAGGTTTAAATTCCATCAACGGATCAATGGTACGATAAATGGAATCGATATGATCTCCTTTCAAAGGAGGAAGTAACTCAAAAGAAAACAGGGTTTTATCGTTATATTTCAGATGATCTGTTATTTTCATAATCGCTTACTTTGTTAAATTGTTAGATAATAATTTTCTGGCGTATTCGGGTGTAATTCCTTTTCTGGCAGCATAATCCTTAATCTGATCCTCAGCAATTCTGCCCACTCCAAAGTATCTGGAATCGGGATGAGCAAAATAAATTCCACTTACCGAAGCACCCGGATTCATCATAAAGCTTTCCGTAAGGATAATACCTGTATTTTCCTCCGCATTCAGCATTTTAAATAATTTTATCTTTTCAGAATGATCGGGACAAGCTGGATAACCATAAGCCGGACGAATTCCCTGATATTTTACACTAAGTAAATCTTCTACATCTAAGTTTTCATCCGGTGCATATCCCCAGATTTCTTTTCGTACCATCAGATGAAGATATTCTGTAAATGCTTCTGCCAAACGATCGGCAAGGCCTTTGAGCATAATCATCTGGTAATCGTCATTTTCCTTTACAAAATAAGCTATACTTTCTTCAATGTCAATTCCGGCAGTTACCGCAAAACCTCCGATATAGTCTTTAATACCCGATTCTTTGGGAGCAATAAAATCAGAAAAACAAATATCAGGAGCATCGGGATAAATAATCTGCTGGCGAAGATTGGTGAGGGTAACCATCACTTTTTCCCGCTCTTCATTTTCATAAACCTCTATATCATCACCCACCGCATTTGCCGGAAAAATCCCCAGTACGGCATTCATCTTCAGCATTTTTTTATTAATAATTTCTGCCAGCATCTTTCTTGCATCCGAAATCAATTCCCTTACTTCTGTTCCTTTTTCAGGATGATCGAGAATTTCAGGGTATTTGCCTTTAAAATCCCAGATATGCAGGAAGAAAGTCCAGTCAATGTAGTCGATTACCTTATCAACTGGGAAATCATGATAGGTTTTTAGTCCCACAAAGTTAGGCTGTGGAATGTTTTCAAAGGAAAGTTTCAGTGAATTTTTCCTTGCTTCATCTATTGGCAATAAATCTTTGTGAACTCTTTTATTGGTTTCACGCAAAGACTGATATTCTTTGGAAATATTACTTACAAAGTCAGGTTTTAATTCTTCAGAAAACAATGCCCGTGCTACATTCACACTTTTGGAAGCATCCTTAACATGAACCACAGGATATTGATATTCAGGAGCAATCTTGACGGCTGTATGCAATATAGAAGTAGTTGCACCACCAATCAATAAGGGAATTTTAAAACCCTGTCGCTGCATTTCTTTTGCCACATGTATCATTTCATCCAGCGAAGGAGTGATTAATCCGCTGAGACCTATTGCATCAACCTTATTCTCAATAGCTGCTTTCAATATAGTTTCACAGGCTACCATAACTCCCAAATCAATGGTTTCGTAATTATTGCACTGCAAAACTACCGAAACAATGTTTTTGCCGATATCATGCACATCGCCTTTTACTGTTGCCAGTAATATTTTCTTAAGCTGCTGTTTTTGGTTATAGGGATTTAATTTATTCTGTTGTTCGATTAAAGGCATCAGAAAAGCAACTGCTTTTTTCATAACCCTTGCACTCTTAACAACCTGAGGAAGAAACATTTTACCTTCACCAAACAAATCGCCAACTACATTCATACCATCCATCAATGGACCTTCGATAATATCCAGCGCTCTTTCATATTTTTGCAAAGCTTCGCTGATATCATTTTCAATGTAATCGGTAATTCCCTTTATCAATGAATGTTCCAGCCGTTTTTCAACAGTATATGACCGCCATATTTCAGCTTTAATGTCTTTAACATTTGAAGTTTTTACATTTTCAGCATAAGCAATTAATTGTTCGGTTGCTTCATTCGTTCTGTTCAGGATGGCATCTTCACAAAGTTTCAGAAGTTCGGGTTCAATATCGTCATTATACAGGTAAATTTCCGGCATTTACAATTCCCATATCAAGCCCAGCTTTTATTGCATGATACAAAAAGACCGCATGCATAGCTTCCCTAACTTTATCATTTCCTCTGAATGAAAAGGAAAGATTACTGATTCCACCACTTGTTTTGGCAAAAGGAAGATTGGTTTTAATCCACTTTATGGCTTCCAGATATTCAATGGCATAATTGTTATGTTCTTCCATACCCGTACAAATGGTGAGAATATTTGCGTCAAAAATAATATCCTGAGGTGGAAAATCAACAATATTAACTAGAATATCATACGCTCTTTTGCAGATTTCTATTTTACGTTGATAGGTAACAGCTTGTCCATCCTCATCAAAAGCCATTACAATAATAGCAGCACCTAACATTTTAATGGTTTCTGCCCTTTCTATAAAAGCCTTTTCACCTTCTTTCAAACTGATTGAATTAACGATAGCTTTTCCCTGCACACACTTTAAACCCGCTTCAATCACACTCCATTTTGAAGAATCAATCATGATGGGAACTTTTGAAATATCAGGTTCGGAAGTCAGAAAATGGAGAAACTTCACCATTTCCTTTTCTGAATCCAACATAGAATCATCAATGTTAACATCAATAATCTGAGCACCGTTTTCTACCTGCTGGCGTGCTATTATAAGTGCTTCTTCATATTTCTTTTCTCTGATAAGACGGGCAAATTTAATTGAACCTGATACATTGGTGCGTTCACCAACATTGATGAAATTACTTATCTTTTCGATGGTCAAAGGTTCAAGACCACTTAATCTGGTTTTATTGTTTGGTTCATTTAATACATGGGGTTTAAATTCTGAAGCAATTTCAGAAAACAGTCGAATATGTTCGGGAGTAGTTCCACAGCAACCACCAACAATATTCACAAATCCATTTTCTATATAATCCCTGATATGAGTAGCCATTTCTTCAGGTGTTTCATCATATTCACCAAACTGGTTTGGCAAGCCGGCATTTGGATATGCATGTACATGAAAATGAGTTTTAGTTGAAATTTCTTCAATATATG
>CAIZXK010000006.1 GCA_903936865.1 uncultured Bacteroidales bacterium
AAGTTTACATCATGGCTATAAAAAAGGTACAGCACTTGAACCTGACTTACTGCAAATGCAGGAAGAAATAAGAATTGCAGACCATATTGTTTTGGTTTATCCCACTTGGTGGGCAACCTATCCTGCTTTACTCAAAGGATTTATAGACAGGGTTTTTATACCGGGTTTTGCATTTAAATACCGTGAAAACTCATTACTCTGGGATAAATTACTAAAGGGAAAATCTGCCAGATTAATAGTAACAATGGATGCTCCCCAATGGTATTATTCGCTTATATTGAAAAGTCCTGGACATCGCTCAATGAAGAAAGGAATATTAAACTTTTGCGGAATTAATCCTGTAGGTATAACATCCTTAGGTCCCATAAAATCATCCGATGAAAATAAGCGTAAACAGTGGCTAAGCAAAGTTGAAGAACTCGGGAAAAAACAAAAATAATTATCAGTTTTAGCTTTTTGGCAAAAATTAATGTATTTTTATAACCTAAAATCAGAAAGATACTTATCAAATCCTTCTGAAATATTGAAACAGTTATAAATTAAATACATTAAAGCAATGGAAGTTCATCATCACCCCGATATCCGAAGGAAAGATTTTAAGGAATACGTACTCGAAGGATTAATGATCTTTATGGCAGTTACTATGGGCTTTTTTGCCGAAAGACTCAGGGAGAATATGGCGGAACATGCTACAGAAGAAGAATTTATAATTTCAATGATAGAAGATGCAGCTACCGACATCAGTAGTATCCAAAAAAACATTGAGATTAACAGGCTTCGTGTTTTAAGACTTGATACACTGGCAACTCTTTGTTTTAATTACAATTCTTCTGCTGACAATGACAATAACTTATACAATGTTATGAAATATTGTATAAAACATCCCGATTTTGTAACACCTGTCGAAAGAACTCTTTCACAGCTTAAAAATTCAGGAGGAATGAGACTCATTGAAGAACCAACAGCAAGTGATTGCATTATAAATTATGATGAAGTTACAAAAAAGATGGTAAATCAACAGCAATATTATGAACTTCATCTCAATGTATTGATAGATGCAACAGAAGAGATTTTTAATCTGAAATATTTCCCATTAAACCCACTAACTTTTAAATGGGAAAATGGCTATGATTCCAAATCACCGGCAAAACTAATTAACTATGATAAAATCAAACTGATAGAATTAGGAAATAAGGCAAAGCTTTTTCAGGGAATCGTTCTGTTTTATATCACACGACTTGAAGAAACAAATCAGAATGCTCAAAATCTGATTGAGACTTTAAAGCATGAATACCATATAGATTAAAAAATACTTAAACATGTTTTTTTATAAACCATGCATTAATACGGGAAGCTATAATCTTATATCTAAATATCAATAAATTATACAATATTTTTCTGTTCAAAACAATGGTCGATAATTCTTGTTTCATTTATTATCAAAAGAGAAACAATTAATATTGCAGCATTAAGATGATTTTATTAAGCATTAAATTATAATTAATTGATTTGATAAAGAATAAATTTTATATTTTTGCATAACAAACTTAGTAAAAATTTAAGTTAAATGGAAAAGATTAAGCTGGAAATAATGGGATTATCCTATAGTAAATCGCAAACAGGTGCTTATGCACTCATACTTGCTGAGGAGAATGGGAAACGCAGATTGCCAATAATCATAGGAGGTTTCGAAGCACAAGCTATTGCAATTGAGCTCGAAAAGATGAAACCAACCCGTCCTTTAACCCACGATTTATTTAAAAGTTTTGCATTAGAATTCAATATATATCTTTCCGAAGTTATAATTCATAAATTTGTAGAAGGTGTTTTTTATGCAAAAATTTTTGCAACAGATGGTACAATTACAAAAGAAATAGATTCACGTACTTCAGATGCTGTAGCTCTGGCAATACGCTTCAATTGTCCGATAAATACCTATGAAACGGTATTAAAAGATGCAGGAATATTGGTTGATGATGAAGAAGAGGATGAAGTTTTATCTACAAAAAAACCAGTACATGAGGGTGAGCTATCAGAATATGAAGATTATACAATAGAAGAACTGGAAGACATTTTGAAGATAGCCATTGAAAATGAAGAATATGAAAAAGCTTCAAAGATTAGGGATGAAGTAAACAAGAGAATTGGAAAATAAAATTATCAGAAAAAGGTGAATAAATTAATTACACAAAATAAGGAAATCTAAAATCACTAATCACACTTAAAATCAAATAAACAAATATGAGTTTAAAAAACAGATTAATAGTAATGAGCTTCCTGCAGTTTTTCGTTTGGGGAGCCTGGTTAATTACAATAGGAACATATTGTTTTAATGCCAAAGGATGGACCGGTGCACAATTTGGAGCAATTTTCTCAACACTGGCACTTTCTTCATTATTTATGCCTGCTTTAACTGGTATTATAGCCGATAAATGGATGAATGCAGAAAGACTTTATGGTTTGTTGCAGATAAGTTATGGTATTGTATTGTTTTTTGTTCCACAAGTGAATGACCCCGACACACTTTATTATGTGATTTTTCTTGCTATGATTTTTTATATGCCAACAATTTCATTATCAAATTCTATTTCTTACAATATCTTAAAACGTAATAATTTTGATGTAATTAAGGTTTTTCCTCCTATCAGAGTATGGGGTACCATTGGTTTTATAGCAGCCATGTGGATAACAAATCTTACAGGAAGTAAAGCAAATGGAAATCAATTTATTATTGCTGCATTTGTAGCAATTGCACTTGGAATCTACTCTTTTACATTACCCAAATGTCCACCTCAAAAATCAATAGCTAAAGATGCTTCCCTCATTGAAATGCTTGGACTCAATGCATTCAAACTGCTTGGTAATATGAAAATGGCATTATTTTTCATCTTTGCAATGTTTTTGGGAGGTGCATTACAACTTACAAATATGTATGGAGATTCATTCCTCGATGACTTTAAACTAATACCTGAGTTTGCTAACTCTTTTGTTGTAAAGTATTCAACCATTATAATGTCAATTTCACAAATTTCAGAAACGCTGTTTATACTTACCATTCCCTTCTTTCTGAAACGATTTGGCATAAAAAATGTTATGCTATTCAGTATGATTGCATGGGTTTTGCGATTCGGCTTATTTGCTTATGGCAATCCATCACCAGAGTTACTTTGGATGATAATTCTATCATGCGTAGTTTACGGAATGGCTTTCGATTTCTTTAATATTTCGGGTTCTCTATTTGTTGAAACTACAACAGATCCAGCTATCAGATCCAGTGCACAAGGTTTATTCATGATGATGACAAATGGAGTTGGAGCATTCCTTGGCAGCAAAATAAGCGGTATTATAATTGATAAATATTATACAACTGCTGAAGGTAAAGATTGGCATGGTATCTGGTTATCATTTGCAATTTATTCATTAATAGTTGCCATACTTTTTGCTATCTTTTTCAAGCACAAACACGATCCCAAATTAGAAGTTAAACACTAAATATTCATAAGTAATGAATGAATATAAATTAAATACGAAAGGTTGCACAGCTACTTTCGACACTTTAAGTACATAAAACATGTTTATGCTGAGATGGTTATTATTAATTGGAATACTGTTCATTCAAATTGTGTTGAATGCACAGCACAGACGGGTTGAAAAAGGTGTAGCTTCCTATTATCACGATCATTTAACAGCACATAAAACAGCTAATGGTGAATTTTATCACCCTGCCGAAATGACAGCTGCCCATCTAACCTTACCGTTTAATACGGTTGTAAAAGTTTCGAATCTTTCTAATAACAAATCAATTATAGTAAGAATTAACGATAGAGGTCCTTTTATCGAAAATCGTATAATTGATTTATCAAGAGCTGCGGCAGATTCATTGGATATGATTTATCAGGGACTAGCAAAAGTAGAAATAAAAGTAGTTTCTTTTGGCAAAAACACTAAACTTTCGAATGTAACAGCCATAGCTTCAAACATAAAATTAAAAAATAAGAAAACAAAAATAAAGAAAATTGAAAAACAAGAAGTTGATACAACAATAATTTTAAAGGAAAATATTGCTTCTGCAATTAAAATACCCATGCAGGTAATGTCAACAATTGAAATTGAAAGAAATGAAGACATTGATTCAACAATTATCAGCTTGAATGAAAAAACAATTTCAGAAATTGAAATACCAGCAAATAAACCAAAAACAATTGAAGTGGACAAGCCAGCTACTTATACAAGTAATGTGGTATCTTATGGTGTTCAGATTGGTAGCTTTAAGAAGAGAAGTAATATGTTGAAACTTTCGGAAAGATTAAAGAAAAATTTTATTGAGAAGTTTAACGTTCAGGAAATTAATAAAGGTGATACGTTGTATTACCGCATGATAATAGGCGAATTTGAAAATGAAAGCAGTGCCTTAAGATTAAAATCCAAATTAGAAAAGGAATTTCCCGGATGTTTTGTAATTAAATACAACAATTAATAACGATGCAACAATATCTTCAGTTACTTGATTATGTAACTAAAAACGGACAAAAAAAAGAAGACAGAACCGGAACTGGAACCATAAGTACCTTTGGTTATCAGATGCGGTTTAATCTGGAGGAAGGATTTCCTTTACTTACCACAAAGAAACTTCATTTACGCTCAATTATTCACGAACTATTATGGTTTTTGAAAGGTGAAACCAATGTAAAATACCTGAATGATAATAAAGTAAGTATTTGGGATGAATGGGCTGACGAAAATGGGGAATTAGGTCCAATTTATGGTTATCAATGGCGTAACTGGAAATCGAACGAAGGAAAAACAATCGATCAGATTTCAGAAGTTGTAGAAGCATTGAAAAATAATCCCGATTCGCGCCGTCATATCGTAAGTGCCTGGAATGTTGGAGAAATAGAAAAGATGGCTTTGCCTCCTTGCCATGTAATGTTTCAGTTTTATGTAGCTAATGGAAAGTTATCCTGTCATTTGTACCAGCGAAGTGCTGATATTTTTCTGGGAGTTCCCTTTAATATTGCATCTTATGCACTATTATTGCAAATGATGGCACAGGTTACAGGTTATCA
>CAIZXK010000007.1 GCA_903936865.1 uncultured Bacteroidales bacterium
CTTCGATTTTACTTCATTAATATCTTGTCCATTAAGGTTAATGGCAATGACGATTAAAAAATTAATAAACAAGAAAATGTTTTTCATAGGAATAATTATAAATGAACCCTAAAAGATAAAGAAATCCTTTAGGGTTCGTAGTGATTTATTTATTTTCCATTTTCTTCATTTCTTCATCAAAAGTTTTCTTAAATTTTTCGTAGTCGTAGTCAATTTTCAGTTCTTTATCAGCAGAAAGCTTATTACCAACACCCTTTACAATACCATCCGCATTGATTTCTACACAGATGTAAGTTTTGTAATTGCCTTCAGCTGTTTTAGTTTGCTTTTCGCAAATTACCCTTACATTGGTAAGATTCTGATTAATAACTTCACGGGTATTGCCTTCGTATCTTTCCTCTAAACCTTCTACATTATTTGCTTCGGCAGATTTTACATAGTTATCAATTACACCTTTCATAGTGGTTTGAATAAGACCTGCCAATTCAGCTTTTACATTACTCATGGCTTTTTTCTTGGAAACCATTTGGTCTAAGCTTTCACCTACCGAACTTGATCTAAAGAACTCATTGGTACTCATAAATTCTTTTTCACCGGCGCAGTAACTGGTAATTAATTCTTCTCCCTGTGGTTTCTTTTTACTGTCAGTAACTTCTTTTTTTGATTTACAACTTGTGTTAATGAATGCAATCATTATAATTGCTGCTAAAATGTAACTTAATTTTTTCATGTTGTTTGTAATTAATTGATTATTTTATTTATATATATTTAAAGGACATAAACCAATAAGCACATTGATAAAATATGTAGGAAATATTGTTGGCGTACGTTCTTTTTTCATGGTATTTATTTTGTTATTACAAAAGTAAATGAAATATAAACATGAAAAACAATAATTGTAAAATTTTTGCAAATTATAATGTTAATATTCGAAAATGCTGAAGTATTAATTAATAAAATAAACTGTTTAGCTTGCCATTAGCAGCATATTTTTATTTCACTAAGCGATTTTTTCCGATTAACTGAAAATAAACCTGCAATTTTGTTTTTTTAACAATCCGCTAACCGACAAATGCTAAAAAATGGTAATGGCATAATAATCTGGCTCTTACAGAGGTTTAAAGACTTTACATTTACACCGCTGGAGTACTTTCGCATTTGCGATAGTATTATATCCGCACCGCTGGTGTACTTTCGCATTTACAATAGTATTATATCCGCACCGCTGAAGTACTTTCGCATTTGCGATAGTATTATATCCGCACCGCTGGAGTACTTTCGTATTTGCAATAGTATTATATCCGTACCGCTGGAGTACTTTCGCATTTGCGATAGTATTATATCCCTACCGCTGAAGTACTTTCGCATTTGCAATAGTATTATATCCGTACCGCTGAGATACTTTTGCATTTGCAATAGTATTATATCCGTACCGCTGGAGTACTTTCGCATTTGCAATAGTATTATATCCGTGTCACTCAAGCCCACGCAGATATGTGCGTGCTATATATCCGTACCGCTCAAGCCCACGCAGATATGTGCGTGCTATATATCCCTACCGCTATGTAATTATCAACTTTGTATCACCATATTTTCGCAAAAGCAAATCAGCAGTTGTAAACAAAAAAGAGCTTTCATCTTTAAAGGGGTTCTAAAAATTAGATTTATTGAGGCGAACAGGATTTTATAAACGTAGTTTACTAATGGAAATGCTATGTACTGAGCGAAGTCGAAGTAAGGATTTTAAAAATTGAAGTTCAACGAAGAAAAGAAATTTTTAGAAGTCCCGTATTATATGCTAAAAATCAAAAAAGAGGCATTCAAATAATTCTGAACACCTCTTTTCTGATTTATATAACTATTCTTTTTGTTACCTCATTTTCTTTTCTTGTCGTCTTTCCTTTATTTCTTTGAGCAAGTATTTTTTGAAATCCCTTTCAGCCTGATACAATTTAAGTAACTTTTTTGCAGGCAATACTTTTTTGAATTCTGCATGATATTTCTTACGTAAATCTAATATCTTTTGTGCCTGAATTATCTGATCATCTGCCATATCCAAGGCTTCTTTATCAGTTATTGTTTCAACATTCACATCTCTATCTTCTATATTATTTTTACGAAATGCCTTTAGTAACTCATCATTCTTGTCGCTAAATTCATTGTAAACCGGCCAGAATTGCTGAGCTTCAGCAGATGTAAGAGCAAGTTTATTTGTAATATAGGCAATTTTCTGAGATTCAATCTTTTCTTTAAGAATTCCTTTCTTCTGCTCTCTTTGAGCATAAGTTGCAAATGGCATGGTGATTATCAACAACACTGCAACCAATTTTATTAATTTACTTGTTTTCATATTATAATTATTTTATTGTTTATAAAACTTTTCTTTTTTTTTCAATAAACTGATATTCTCTATAATAAAAGAATAGTTGTTTACATTTCTATAAATATATCATTTACATATTTCTTATCAAAAAAGTCAGATAATTCTTCTTCAGACATATCGCTTTGATTAACAACATCTTCATCAACTCTCATTACTGTTTCTGATTCATTTATATAAGCTTCTACCAAAAGAGTTTCATCAACTTTATCAACAATGGTATTATCATTCAAAATCTCATCCCAATAAATATTCTTGTGTTGAGAGTACTGTTCTTGCTTATTTTTATACAAATAAATACCTGATATTAAAAATATTACTATTAATGTAGCTGCAACAGAATATTGTGGTTGTTGAAATAAATGTATAATTTTTATTAATCGGCTTTCTCTTGATGATACGTTTATTTTTTTTTGAATGTTGGAAGATAATTCTTCAAAATATTGATTTGGTGTACCGAATACATTTTCCTTTTTTATTTTGGAAAGATTTGCGGCCATTTCTTCAATTTCAATCAATATATTGTCTTTGTTTTCCATTTTGTTTTTAATATGATTATTTGATATTTAATTTTTTAAAAAGTTTAATTCTGCATTACACTTTCTTCTATTTTTTTTACTGCAATATGATAGGATGCTTTTAATGCACCAACGGAAGTTCCCAATATTTCAGACATTTGATCATATTTCATTTCTTCATAATATCGCATATTAAAGACCAATCTTTGCTTTTCGGGAAGCTTTAATATCGCTTGTTGCAATTTCAACTGTATCTCATCTCCTGTAAAAAAATCAGTTTCTTTTAATGAATTAGATAATTGGCTTTCAACATCAATAAAAGGAAGAAAAAATCTGTTCCTTTTACTTTTTAAATGACCAAGTGCTTCATTAGTTGCAATACGATAAATCCAGGTATAAAGTTTAGAATCCTCCCTGAATTTATGTAAATTTTCAAATATCTTTATAAACGTATTTTGAGTAATGTCATCAGCATCATCATGATTTATAACAATTCGTCGGATATGGAAATAAATTTGCTGCTTATATTTGTTAACAAGCAAGCTAAAAGCATAATTCCGCGAATTTTTATCGCGAAATTGTTTTAATATTTCAAGATCATCTGTATTACTCAATTTATGATTTTATTAAATTTAGAGTTTTAGAGTTTTCAATTACCAAAAGGTTTAAAGTTGAAATTGCAATAGTTCATAAAATTTTGACAAAGTTTTTCTTACAAACAACTTAATCAATTGATTATTATTATGTTTTTTAATCAAATTCGGCTTTGTCAAAGTTAGTATAATATAAGTAATTATAAAAAAGTATAATGGAGTAATGTATTTAAACTTTTAATAAAAGCAAAAAACTATTTATTCAGTTCTTAAAAACTTAATTGTTAAGCCATTTATCTTCCTTATTGTATCGTAAATTCTTCCAGAATCATTCTTTCTAACAGAAAAATGCAAATTGCATGTTGTTTCAAATTGCTGATTAAATTGATTTAAACATTCATCTTTCAGTATTTTCATTACATCATTCATTTGTAAATAATCAAAGGAAATTTCATAAACATCATATACAATGCAAGTAACGATTTCTGCCGAGGTTAATGCTTCCTTTGTTGCTGTTTTATAAGCATTTATTAATCCACTTACCCCTAGTTTAGTGCCTCCGAAATAACGAATTACAACAACCAAAACATTGGTTAAATCAAAAGAAAGAAGTTGTCCGTGAATTGGACGACCTGCAGTTCCCGATGGTTCTCCATCATCATTTATACGATATGCAGATTTATCAAAACCAAGTATATAAGCATAGCAATGATGGCGTGCATCATAGTACTCTTTACGTAGATTAGCCAATGCATCTTTAACATCAGACTCCGTATGCAAAGGGATTGCAACTGCAATGAACTTACTCCCTTTTTCTTTATAAATACCTTCAGATCTTGAAGTTATTGTCTTATATGTATCTTCAAACAGCATTATTTTTAAATTTATATGGAATTAATCCGTAAAAGCGATAAAAAAAATAGTCATCATAGCAATTAAGATTCCTATCCAATTTGTTTTATTTAGTTTTTCTTTAAAAATAAAAAAACCTATAATTGCAGACAGACTAACTATTCCTGTGTTTAATATCGGAAAAAAAATTGCACTTTCCACTACTTCAACACCTTTGAAAAAATAGTATGTTGACAAAAAGTTAAATATTCCTAATAAAATACCTGCAATAATATTCCTATAATGAATCTTTTGTTTTAATGCGAAATAATTAATTATCAACCATATAATTCCAATTAGTAACGAAAAGAAAAATATACAGGATACGAATAACATGGTGTTAAATCCAGCAAATTTTCTTTGAACAAATGTCATCATGGAATCATTTAATCCATTCGCTAAAAAAAGAATAATTGGTAAAAAAATAAACCGGGGATTTATTTTCATATTGGCATTATTACTGAATACCAGCAAGAAAGATATAATTGCTAATAGCAATCCTACTATTTTTAATATACTTAAAGATTCATTGGCATATAAAAAGGCGCCAATAAAAACGGGTATTACCACAGAGATTTTACTTGAAATAGCTGTTATGGCAACTCCAGCTGTTTGTGATGAAAATGCAAAAATCTGAAAAGTTATAATAAAGATACAACCAATTACAATTGAGTAAGGTAACCAATCCTGATGAATTACTTCAGTAATAGTAAAGGAATTCCATTGAATCAGGAAACCCAAAGTAGCAGCTGTAATATAATTTACAACAATAGATTGTAAAATATGAATATCATACTTTACAAATACTTTAAATAAAATAAGTATTGCTGTGGAAGTAAGGATGGAAAGAATCAGATAAAACATTTCAAAAAACTGTATTTATCTATATATTAAATCCTTACTAATATCTTTTCTATAATACTTCCCTTCATAATCAATAATTTCTGCATTTTTAAGTGATAATAATCTTGCTTCATCAATAGTTTCTCCAAAAGAGGTTATTGCAAGAACCCTACCTCCATTAGTTACTATATTTCCATTTTCATCGATCTTTGTACCAGCATGAAATACAATACTATCTTTAACCTTTTCA
>CAIZXK010000008.1 GCA_903936865.1 uncultured Bacteroidales bacterium
GGTTTCGGGCTTGGCGAAGGTGGCGATTTACACTACTAATGTTGATGCGGAGAACCAAACTTTGATTAACCGTAAATGTGTCAGCGGAGCACTGAACCGCCACTTTTGCCAAACCCGTGTTAGCGGTTCGTTGTTTTAATTATTTTTTCTGTATAAATTGTACCATCTTTCAATAATATTCTAATAAAATACAAACCATTTTGTAGGTTTTGCAGGTTAATCTTTTTTTCAAATGTTGTCAATAATAGTTGACCTATATTGTTATATAAATATATTTCTTTGATGTTTCCCTTTGTTTCTATATTAAGAAACTCATTTGCTGGGTTCGGATAAATAGTTATATGATTGTCATTTCTCAAATCGTTTAAACTCAAAACAATTGTATTATTTGTTATTACACCTAAATTTTTTACACCTGTATTGTGCCCATACCAGATAATATCATTATCTGAGTCGTTGTCAATATCGTCAGTATAGACATTCAGATATAAAAAAGTAGAATCAATCATTATTGGTGTAGTTAAATTGCCAATTCCATTATTCTGTTTCCAAAATATTTGACGACTCACAATTGGAATATATAAAGCATCAGTAAATAAGTCATTATTTAGCCGAGTATTTACAAATGATGGATTTTGAAGATTGCCACAATAATAGCTCGTTGCTTCATAAAATGTAAAATTTCCTAACCCATCATTCTTAAAAGTAGTAATATATTCGGCTGAATTAATACTTGATATAATATCTATATCATTATCGTTATCTATGTCAATAGATGTTATAAACCCGTTAAGACTAGGGTCGATGGTATTTGTTAAAGTAAAGGTAGTGTCGGTATTGTTTATGTATAATTGAAGTCCGTGGGCAGAATGAACAGCGAAATCTTTAAAATTATCATTATTAAAATCGTTTACAGTAAGGCTATAAAATTCATTGGAATTAATGGTGTCCGAAATTATTATTCTACTTGAAAAATTGCCCAGTCCGAGATTTTTATACATTGTAATTTCCAAATCTGTATTAGTTATAATATCTAAATCGCCATCATTTTCCACATCAACAAAAAAGGATTTGAAGGCAAATTGAATGGAGTCATCGATAATTATCTGATTCCAACTTGTGCCTCCCGATACATTGAAATACAATACTACGCTGCTATTATTTCCTTGATTATTTGTTGCCAAAACGTCAATGAATCCATCGCCATTTGCATCAGCTACATCCAGATGAAATGGTTTAGGCAAAGTATTTGTGATACTTTGTTCTGACGAGAAATTCCCAATGTTATTCTCATACCAGTTTATTTGATTTTGATAATGACTAGTTATTATATCCTTTTTTCCATCATTGTTTAAATCTGCTGTAATAATATTTATTATTGAGGCAGAAATTGTCGAATCAATAACTACTGGACTTCCAAATTGTGCATTTGTTGTCAATGAAATTAGGAAAATGCCAATTATAAGTATTGTTTTTCTCATGGTTATTTTTTTTATTTCTATACTGTTCATTTTGATTTCAGGGGTCAGTGTTTACAATGACCGCTAACGGTCGGGTATTGCCGAAGGCGGGGTTAAATTTGCACTATTGCTCGGCAAAAGTACAAAAGTTTTTAGAAATACCAAAAGTTTGGATTATGCACCGAAGCCCCGCTTTTGGCAATACCTTGTGTGTGCCCTGCATGAGCTGAGCACACCCTGCCGAAAGCTCAATAAATATTTCAAAATTACAAATATTTATCAAATGAGCAACAAGTTGGGTGAATTTATTTTTCCAGAGGGTGAAA
>CAIZXK010000009.1 GCA_903936865.1 uncultured Bacteroidales bacterium
AATTTTATTAAAAAAAATAATTTTATACTTTAATTTAGACTCACATATATTTCAATATCAGTACTTAATATTAATCTTTTACTCATTGAAACCTTTTTATAAAAAGAGAGTATAAAAACTCAAAAATGGGATTTTATGGATTAATATGGAAAATTTATTAACAAAAAGGGATTATATGAAATATTTGTTGTAAGTTTACATCCTGAATTTTAAAAATTGAAAATGTTGGCACTCATAGGAAAAGAATATTGTACAGTTGATTCAAATGGAAGGTTTAAATTCCCTTCTACGCTTAAGAAGCAACTTACTTCTTTGATTGACAGCGGTTTTGTGATGAGGAGTAGCATTTACGGTCCTTATCTGGAATTATATCCGATGACTGAGTGGGACATTGCAATTGAAAAATTAAGAAAAAAGCTTAATCCATATAATCCTAAAGATTTAATTCTCATGAGAAAACTTGCTGAAGGAAACAAGATAGAACTTGATCAAAATGATAGAGTTCTTATTCCTTCAGACTTAAAGAAAACCAGTGGTATCAATAAGGATATCGTACTCATTTCACGAATAAATATTTTGGAAATTTGGGATGTTGAGAAATACAACGAGATAAACGACGGCTCAACAATGGATTATGTTGCCTATGCTAATGAAAGATTAGAGGATATCAACAACGATTAACAATAACAAAAAATGTATCATAATCCGGTAATGTTGATTGAAAGCATTAATGGCTTGTCAATTATTCCAAGTGGAACTTACGTTGATGTTACTTTTGGTGGCGGTGGTCATTCAAAGGAAATTCTCAATAATCTTGATGAATATGGTCGCTTGATTGCTTTCGATCAGGATGATGATGCTCAATCAAATATGTTGGATGACGATAGATTTACATTGGTTAATCACAATTTCAGATATTTAAAGAATTTTTTAAAACTTTATGGAGCTTATCCGGCTGATGGAATTTTGGCCGATTTGGGTATTTCGTCTCACCAGATTGATGAAGCAGAAAGAGGTTTTTCAATAAGATTTAATGGAGAACTTGATTTACGTATGAATAGAAATCAGGGAAAATCTGCTAAAGATGTGGTTAATAATTACACAATAGACGAATTAAAAGTTGTATTTAAGGAATATGGAGAATTACCGAATGCCTGGAAAATTGCAAATGCGATAGTTAATTATCGTGTTTCTAATGAAATAACAAATACGGAACAATTAAAAGAAGCAGTAATTAACTGTATTCCTCCAAAAATCGAAAATAAAATGCTTGCAATGATATTTCAAGCTATCAGAATAGAGGTAAACGAGGAACTTGAGGCATTAAAAGAAATGTTATTACAAACAATAGATTGCTTAAAACCAGGTGGAAGATTAGTTGTAATTTCTTATCATTCATTAGAAGATAGATTGGTAAAAAATTTTATGCGATCTGGCAACTTTAAGGGAGAGATTGAAAAAGACTTTTTTGGAAATATAATTTCTCCATTAAAAGTAATAAGCAGAAAAGCAATAATTCCTAATGATGATGAAATTGCCAGAAATAGTCGTTCAAGAAGTGCTAAGTTAAGAATTGCTGAAAAACAATAGTATGGGAAAAAATTCACTTAAAGTACCTGATATTAAAAAGGTAAAGGAAAAACGTAATTTTAGGTTACGAATTCCTATGCCTAAAGATAGTAATGCCGGAAATTTGATGGACATTATCTTAAATGGCACATTTTTAACAAGAAAGGGTGCCTTAAAATTATTGCCATTATTATTATTTATTTCACTTTTAGGCATTATTTATATTGCTAATAATTATTGGGCTATTAAAAGTTTCAGGGAAATATCAAAATTAAAAGGAGAATTAAAAGAGTTAAGATTTGAGCATATTACAACCAAATCGGAATTTATGTATAGCAGTAAACAATCGGAAGTTGCCCGAAAACTCGATTCATTAGGGATTAAGGAGTCAACAGTTCCACCACAGAAATTCATCATAAAATCAAATAATTAGTGAGATGAAAGATGAAAAAAAGGACATAGTTTGGAGAATTAGGGTCATATATATAATTGTACTCATTATTGCCCTTTGTATCATTTACAGGCTTATTCTTATTCAATTTGTAGATGGCGATATGTGGCGTCAGCGTGCTGAAAATTTGTCACTCAGATACGAAACAGTAGATGCAATCAGAGGAAGTATCATCTCTTCAGATTCAAATTTATTAGCTACATCAGTTCCAATTTTTGATATCAAAATTGATTTACATAAATCTGTTATTCATAATGATACATTTAAATTATATTTGAATGAATTATCAGATAGTTTATCACAATTATTTAAAGATAAAAGTAAAGACGAATTTAAACAAATGCTGATAAAAGGCAGAAAAAAAGGAAAACGTGATTTGCTGTTAAGACGAAATATTGATTATTCACAATTGAAAAGATTAAGAACTTTTCCAATATTGAAAAAAGGAAAATATAAAGGAGGTTTTATTATAGAAGAGAAAGATTATCGCAAAATGCCATTTAAAATGCTTGCAAGCCGTACAATTGGATACAAAAATATAAATTCAAATGTTTATGTTGGATTGGAAGGAGCTTACAGTAAAGAATTAGAAGGTATTAGTGGGAAAAGGCTGATGAGAAAAATTGCAAATGGAATTTGGAGGCCGGTCGAGAGGGATAATCAAATTGAACCAGAAAATGGAAAAGATATAATTACTGCTATTGATATTAATATTCAGGATGTTGCTCAAAGTGCTTTGATGAAAACGCTAGATTCTAATGATGCTGATCATGGTTGTGCAATTTTAATGGAAGTAAGTACTGGTTACATTAAAGCAATTACAAACTTAAAGCGTCATAAAGATGGTACTTATGGTGAAGATTTAAATTATGCTATAAGTGAAACTGCAGAACCGGGTTCAACTTTTAAATTAGCATCATTAATTGCAGTTTTGGAAGATGGTAAATTTGATACAAACGAACTGGTTAATACTGGAGTATGTACTTATGCCAACAAGGAAATGGAAGATTCTCATCCAGAAGGCTATGGTAGAATAAGTTTAACAAAAGCATTTGAAGTTTCATCAAATGTTGGTATTTCTCAAATAGTTTATAGAACATTTAATCAAAACCCACAGAAATTTATTGATTATTTGTACGATATGAATCTAAATAAGCCTTTGGGTATTGATATTAAAGGTGAGGGAAATCCTTATATTAAAAACACAAAAGATAAAAACTGGTCAAAATTATCGCTCCCTTGGATGTCAATTGGTTACGAATTACAACTAACTCCATTACAAACACTTACGTTATATAATGCGGTAGCAAATAATGGAATTATGGTAAAACCTTTGTTTGTAAAAGAAATATTGCAAACAGGAAAATTATTAGACAAAAAAGAAGCTGTTATCCTAAATAAATCAATTTGTTCAGAAAAAACCTTAAAAAAAGTACAATCAATTTTGGAAGGTGTAATTGAACATGGTACAGCAAAACATTTGCAAAATACAGTTTATAAAATTGCAGGAAAAACAGGTACAGCTAAAATAAATTATGGTAAAAATAAGGACAGCAAAGTATATAGAGCTTCATTTGTAGGATATTTCCCAGCTGACAAACCAAAGTATTCCTGTATAGTAATCATTAGCAATCCTAAAAAAGGGCTGTATTACGGTGGTGCAATAGCAGCTCCTGTATTTAAGGAAATAGCTGACAAAGTTTATGCTACAGAATTAAATATTCATCAGGAAAAGAAAATATTGTACAATAAAATAGATATACCTTTTGTATCAGTAGGCAATCAACAGGATTTGTTTACAATCTATTCACAACTAAATTTACCATTTCTAACTGATAATCAAGATGGGGATTATCTTGTTTCCGTTAAAAAAGATTCATTATCAAGTTATCGAACTAAAAATTATAAAGAGAAAATTGTTCCTGCTTTTCAGGGTATGGGGATTAAAGATGCAACTTATTTAGCAGAAAAAAATGGATTGAAAGTTAATATTGCAGGAAAAGGGAAAGTTGTAAGTCAATCAGTAAATCAAGGAACTCCAATTCAAAAAGGCCAATCAATTACATTGTATCTTGCCAATAAAAATGTTGATTTAAAAGATATTACTTCTATATATACTGTTTCAAAAGATTCAATAAATAAAAAAAATACAACAGAGAAATCAGAAAAATCAGAAAAATCAGAAAAAAAAGCTGGTATTGTAAAGGTTGAAGAAAAAAAATCAAAAAACGATAAAAAAAAGGCTGAAGAAAACAGTAATGAATTAAATAAAAAGAAAAAAACTGCAGAAAAAAAATCAAAAGATTCAGCAGAAAATAAGAAGAAAAAAAAGGATGCAGATATTAAAAAGGAAAATAAAAAAAATCTTAAGAAAGATGATAAAAAAAGCGAAATAAAAAAACAAAATAATACTAAAAAAAGCAATTAAAATGAAGAGTTTAATAGAAATATTGAAAAATATTGGAGAATATGAAGTTTATGGTGATATTCATATCAATATAAATTCTATTGCTTTTGATTCACGAAAAATTGAACAGAAAAGTCTATTTATTGCAACTTTAGGTACACAATCAGATGGTCATCAATTTATTGCACAATCCATAGAGAAAGGTGCCATTGCTGTTGTCTGTGAAAAACTTCCTTCCGAATTATCAGAAGAGATAACGTATATAAAGTTAAATAATAGCAGTTTAGCTTTAGGAATTATTTCCTCCAATTTTTATGAAAATCCTTCCGAAAAATTGAAATTAATTGGAATAACAGGTACGAATGGCAAAACTACGACTGTTACACTACTCTATAATCTTTTTAAAGAATTGGGATATAAAGTAGGTTTAATTTCAACCATAAGTAATAAAATTCATAACAATGAAATTTCTTCTACACATACTACTCCTGATTCCATACAATTAAATTCGCTTCTGAGTCAAATGGTTGAAGCGGGATGCAGTTACTGCTTTATGGAGGTTAGTTCGCATTCAATTATTCAAAACCGGATAGCCGGGTTGAAATTTGAAGGTGCTATTTTCAGCAACATTACTCATGATCATTTGGATTTTCATAAAACCTTTGCAGAATATATAAAAGCTAAAAAGCTATTCTTTGACAATTTGCCATCAACATCTTTTGCTTTAATCAATAATGATGATAAAAATGGAAATGTAATGATTCAGAATACTAAAGCAAAACGTTATACTTATGGATTGCAATCAGTTGCAGATTATAAGTGTAAAATTATTGAAAATGAATTAAATGGATTGATGCTGTATATTGATGGAATAGATATTTCGACCAGATTAGTAGGTAAATTTAATGCTTATAATATTTTAGCAGTTTATGCAACAGCAATTATATTAGGTGAAGATAAAATAGATGTTCTAAGAGAAATTAGTATTATAAATACTGCTGAAGGACGTTTTGAATATATAAGATCAAACGAAAATGTAACGGCAATAGTTGATTATGCACACACTCCCGATGCACTTATAAATGTATTAAGTACTATTCAGGCTATAAGAACAAAAAATGAACAATTAATAACAGTTGTTGGAGCAGGTGGTAACAGAGATGCTCAAAAACGACCAATAATGGCAAAAATAGCTACTGAATATAGTGATTTAACGATACTTACATCTGATAATCCACGGGATGAAGATCCTGAAGAAATCTTAAAACAAATGGAATCTGGTGTTGACATTACAAATAAACGCAAGGTATTAACAATAGTAAACAGGAATGAAGCTATAAAAACAGCTTGTACTTTTGCTAAATCTGGTGATATCATTCTAGTTGCTGGAAAAGGACATGAAAAATATCAGGAAATAAAAGGTGTAAAATATCATTTTGATGATAAAGAAATTTTAAAACAATATTTAATATAAATAATTGATATGTTGTACTATTTATTTGATTATTTAGATAAAGTTATTGATTTTCCCGGTGCAGGGTTATTTCAATACATTTCGTTTAGAGCAGCACTAGCTGTAATAACATCACTAACAATTTCTTTGCTTTTTGGCAAAAGTTTGATCTTGTTTTTAAATAAAAAACAAGTTGGAGAAACTGTTAGAGATTTGGGATTAGAAGGTCAGAAAGAAAAACAAGGAACACCAACAATGGGAGGACTGATTATATTGGGTTCAATATTAGTTCCTACCTTATTGTTCTCAAAACTCAACAATATTTACGTTATCTTAATGATTGTTACAACGATATGGTTAGGAGTCATTGGATTTCTTGATGATTATATAAAAGTATTTAAAAAAGACAAAAAAGGATTGGCAGGTAAATTTAAAGTTTTGGGACAAATTACTTTAGGTTTAATAGTTGGTTTTACAATGTATTTTCATGATGGTATTGTGATTAGGGAAAAAGTTCAGGAAAGTCAATTTGTAAAATCTCATAATATTTTAAATGAGGTTAATTACGAAAGAGCAAAAGAAGTTTTTAATAAGGAATCAATAAAATCAACTAAAACAACAATCCCATTTGTAAAGAATAATGAACTTGATTATTCATTATTAATATCATGGACAGGTGAAAATTACAGAAATTGGGCCTGGTTGATTTTTATACCTATTGTAATTCTTATAATTACCGCAGTCTCAAATGGAGCAAATTTAACGGATGGAATTGATGGTTTAGCAACAAGTACTTCTGCAATAATTGGAGCAACATTAGGGATTTTAGCTTGGGTTTCGGGTAATATAATATTTGCTAATTATCTAAACATTATGTATATACCAAATATTGGTGAACTTACAATATTTGTGAGTGCTTTTGTTGGTGCTACGGTAGGTTTCCTATGGTATAATACATATCCTGCTCAGGTTTTTATGGGTGATACGGGCAGTTTGGCAATTGGTGGAATTATTGCAGTTCTTGCAATTCTAATACGTAAAGAGTTGCTAATCCCAATTCTGTGTGGGATTTTTCTTGTTGAAAATTTGTCAGTAGTAATGCAGGTTAGTTATTTTAAATACACCAAAAGAAAATATGGAGAAGGACGAAGAATTTTTAAAATGTCACCTTTACATCATCATTTTCAAAAACTTGGATATCCAGAGCCTAAAATAGTGGTTAGGTTTGTAATAGTAGGAATTATGTTGGCTGTATTTACTATTGTAACATTAAAATTAAGATAATATGAAAAGTAAAAACATTGTAATACTTGGTGCTGGCGAAAGCGGAACTGGAGCATCATTACTTGCCAAAAAGCAGGGATACAATGTTTTTGTCTCAGATTTTGGAATAATAAGAGAAAAATACAAGAAAATTCTTATAGAAAATCAGATTAGTTTTGAAGAGGGAAAGCATTCAAAATCAATAATTTTAGAAGCAGATGAAGTGATAAAAAGTCCTGGTATTCCTGATACTGTTCCAATTATAAATGATCTTGAATTAAAAGGAATACCAATTATTGATGAATTGGAATTTGCATCAAGATATACAAAAGCACTTAAGATATGTATAACTGGAAGTAATGGAAAAACGACAACAACTTCACTCATTTATCATATTTTAAAAAAAGCAGGCTTAAATGTTGGATTAGCAGGAAATATTGGCAATAGCTTTGCCTGGCAGGTTGCTGAAAATCATTTTGATTACTTTGTTATAGAAATCAGCAGTTTTCAACTTGATAGAATGTATGAATTTAAGGCTGATATTGCAATACTTACAAATATAACCCCAGATCATTTGGACAGATATAATTTTAATTTCGAAAACTATATTTTTTCAAAATTTAGAATACTTAGAAATCAAATGGAAAGCGACTCATTTATTTATTGTGCAGATGATGAAATAACCAATAAATATATTGATAATTACACTATTAAATCAAAGAAATACTGCTTTTCAACATTAAAAAAAATAGCAGGTGACGGTGCTTATTTAGAAAATAAAAAAATAATTTACGACATAAAATCAAATATATATACCATGGATTTAGAAACATTGGCATTACAGGGAAGACACAACATCTACAACTCAATGGCTGCAGGAATTTCATCACGTATTATGGAAATCAGAAAAGACATCATTAAAGAAAGTATGTCAGATTTCCAAGGAGTTGAGCATAGACTTGAGTTTGTAGCAAAAGTGCACGGGATAGAGTTCATAAATGACTCTAAGGCAACTAATGTAAATTCTACATGGTATGCGTTGGAATGTATGACAAAACCCGTAGTATGGATTGTTGGCGGACAGGATAAAGGAAATGATTACAAAAGTCTTCGACAATTGGCAAAAGCAAAAGTTAAAGCAATAATATGTTTAGGTCTTGATAATTCAAAAATAATTCAGGAATTTTCTGATATTGTACCAAAAATAATTGAGACACAAACAGCTAAAGAAGCAGTTGAAAGTGCATATTATGCGGCCAATTCAGGTGATATAGTTTTATTATCGCCAACATGTGCAAGTTTTGATTTATTTGAGAATTATGAAGATAGAGGCAAACAGTTTCGTAATGCAGTTAATGATTTGTAAATAAGATTTAATACAGAAAAATGAAAAGTATTGCAAATAATATAAGGGGTGATAAAGTGATTTGGGTAGTTGTTGTTATACTCTCAATATTCTCATTATTATCGGTTTATAGTTCTACTGGAACATTAGCCTATAAGTACCAAAGCGGTAATACTGAATATTATTTTTTCAAACATTTTGGTATTTTGGTGTTTGGTTTTTTTCTTATGTATCTAGCTCACATGGTTAAATATACCTATTATTCACGAATATCACAAATCGGAATAATTATTGCAATTCCATTGTTGCTATTTACACTTTTTACGGGAACAAGTCTTAATGAGGCAAGTCGTTGGTTGACATTACCAATTGTGAACCTTACTTTTCAAACTTCAGATTTAGCCAAAATTGCATTAATAATGTTTGTAGCAAGAATGCTATCAAAAAAGCAAGATCAGATAAATGATTTTAGAAATTCATTTCTACCAATAATAGCAACAATTTCAATAGTTTGCCTATTGATTTTTCCAGCTAATTTTTCTACTTCAGCAATCTTATTTGTGACTTGTGTAATTTTAATGTTTATCGGAAGAATAAATATTTTACACCTTTTAGGTTTATTCGCAATTATGATTGTGGCTTCTGCTCTTTTTTTAATGCTGATTTTTAATTTTCCCGAAATTGGCCGTTTTGGTACTTGGAAAAGCAGAATAGAAAGCTTTAGCAATAAAGA
The DNA here is from genome assembly GCA_903936865.1 of uncultured Bacteroidales bacterium. Taxonomy (GTDB): domain Bacteria; phylum Bacteroidota; class Bacteroidia; order Bacteroidales; family JACABE01; genus JACABE01. The sequence continues at coordinate 9,222 of CAIZXK010000009.1, forward strand.
TAGTGACTCAAATTATCAGTCTGATCAAGCTAAAATTGCCATTGCAAGTGGTGAAATATTTGGAAAATTTCCTGGTAATAGCACACAAAGGAATTTTCTACCACATCCATATTCTGATTTTATTTACGCGATAATAGTAGAAGAATATGGGATTATTGGTGGAGTATTTATATTATTGCTTTATCTTATTTTGCTCTATCGGGGTATGCGAATAGCCTCAAGGAGTCCGGGTACCTTTGGTGCTTTTCTTACCATCGGTGTTTGTCTGATTTTGGTTTTGCAAGCCATTATCAATATGTCAGTTGCAGTTGGAATTTTACCAGTTACCGGTCAACCATTACCTTTGGTAAGTATGGGGGGAACTTCAATATGGTTTACAAGTATTGCAATTGGTATTATGTTAAGTGTGAGTGCAGAAGTTGAAATTGAAGAGCAAATGACAGAAAAAAAGGAAGATATTTCAAATTCTGAAAATCATTCAAAAGCTGAGTCTATAATTAGTTAATTTGTTCAATATGAATATATAATTTAAAAAGAAATGAAAGTAATAATCAGCGGTGGTGGAACCGGAGGACACATATTCCCGGCAATAGCAATAGCTAATGCGTTGAAATCTAAAGTTAAAGATATCGACATTTTATTTATTGGAGCTAAAGGACGTATGGAAATGGAAAAAATTCCAGCTGCTGGTTATAAAATTAAAGGATTATGGATTAGCGGATTACAGAGAAGAATTACTGCAAAAAACTTCCTATTTCCATTAAAAGTAATTTCCAGTTTATTTATTGCCAGAAAAATTATTGCTGATTTTAAACCTGATGTTGTTGTTGGTGTTGGTGGTTATGCTAGTGGACCAACGCTCAGAGCAGCAACAACAAACCGTATTCCCACATTAATTCAGGAACAGAATTCATACCCAGGTATAACTAATAAAATACTGGCATCAAAAGTGAATAAGATCTGTGTCGCTTATAAGGAAATGGAAAAATATTTTCCTGCATCCAAAATTGTTATTACAGGTAATCCTGTCCGTCAAAATATTGTAAACAATGCTATTGAAAAGCAAGATGCTATCATACATTTTGAACTTAATGCCAATAAAAAAACGATATTAGTTATAGGTGGAAGTTTAGGTGCCAGAACTATAAATGAAAGTATAAAGTTATTATTGCCATTAATTGAAAATAATAATTATCAATTGATTTGGCAAACCGGAAAATTTTTTTACGAATTAGCTAAAAATGAAGTAGTAATTAATAACTATAAAAATATTAAAGTTTTTGAATTTATTACAGAAATGGATTATGCCTATTCTTCAGCTGATATTATTATTTCAAGAGCTGGAGCTATTGCAATTTCAGAACTTTGTATAGTAGGAAAACCAGTAATTCTTATACCTTCACCTAATGTTGCCGAAGATCACCAAACAAAAAATGCAATGGCTTTGGTTAATAATAATGCTGCAATTTTAGTAAAAGATATTGATGCAAAAAATAATTTAAAAGACAAATTGTTTCAATTATTGGAAGACGTTCAACAGCAAAAAAGATTAGCTGAAAATATAAAAAGTTTAGCTTATCCTGATGCTGCGGATACAATTGCTGATGTAGTAATTTCATTAATAAAAAAATAGCTATGAAAAAAAATCCACTTTCTGTTTTTGAGGAGGAAGCTCCTGAAGTAGCTTCGGCTTTTAATCAATTAATTAGTTCTTTGATAAAAACCCAGGGATTAGATGCAAAAACCAAACAGTTATTATACATAGGTATGAAAATAGTAACAGGCGATTATATAGCAGTAAAATATCATGTACCCATGGCAAAAAAAGCAGGTGCAAGTAGGGATGAAATTAAGGATACAGTTTTAATGACATTAACAGTTATTGGTTTGAAAGGAATAACACACACAATGAGTGATGTTTTAGAAATTTATGATAATACAGAAATTTAGGAAATATGGATTTTGCAAGTATTAAACGGGTTTATTTTTTAGGGATTGGAGGTATTGGGATGAGTGCATTAGCTCGTTATTTCAAATCTATGGATGTAGATATTCATGGTTACGATAAAACGTCAACTCTTCTTACTACACAATTAATTTCGGAATGGATGAAAATACATTTTGACGAAAATACCGATTTAATTCCGGAAAATATTGATTTTGTTGTTTATACTCCGGCTATTCCGTCAAATCATGTTGAACTTACCTTTTTTCAAAATAATAATTTTAATCTACTAAAAAGATCTCAGGTATTAGGTATTATTGCTAAAAACTCAAAAGCAATTGGTGTTGCTGGAACTCACGGGAAAACAACTATTTCTACTATGGTAGCACATTTGTTAAAGCAATCTTCGGTAGATTGCAATGCCTTTCTGGGTGGAATTTCAAAAAATTACAATTCAAACCTTCTACTATCACAAAATAGTAAATATGTTGTAATTGAAGCAGATGAATTTGACAGATCTTTTTTACAATTATCACCATTTATAGCTTCCATTAGTTCCATAGATGCTGATCATCTGGATATTTATGGTGATAAAAAACAACTTGTTAAATCATTCGAAGATTATATTTCTCAAATTCAAAAGGGAGGGAAATTAGTAATAAAGAAAGGATTAAAATTGTCTATTTCAGGCGATCTTGAATATTATACCTATTCATTGAATGAAAAATCAGATTTCTTCGCAGAAAACATTCGAATAGAGGATGGCTATTATACTTTTGATTGTATTCATCCTTTTGGGAAAATTGAAGATATACAATTGGGCTATCCGGGTTTACATAATATTGAAAATTCTATTGTTGCAATTGCAATTGCTCTTTTGACAGGAGTTAAAGATGATGAAATCATTAAAGCAATGAAAAGTTTTCAGGGTGTTTGCCGAAGATTTGACATTAGAATAAATAACGGGAAAATGATTTATATTGATGATTATGCTCATCATCCGGAAGAGTTGAAGGCTTGTATTTCTTCAGTTCGTGATTTATTTAAAAACAAGAAAATTACAGGAATTTTTCAACCTCATTTGTACTCGAGAACAAGAGATTTTGCGGATGATTTTGCTAAAAGTCTTGAAATGCTCGATACTGTTATTTTAATGGATATTTATCCAGCTCGTGAACTACCTATTTCAGGAGTTACTTCTCAAATGTTGCTTGATAAAATTAATTTAACTGAAAAATTTCTCTTTCAGAAATCAGAAATATTGCAATTTCTAAAAGATAAATCTCCCGAAGTTCTTTTAACACTTGGTGCAGGGGATATAGATCAAATGGTTGAACCTATTGAACAAATATTCAGATAAATGAAAAAGTATATACGAATAACAATATGGGTAATTTTGACAATTGGTTTAATTGTGGGATTAATATTTGCAGGGATTTTTCATCAGAATCGTATTTGTAAATCTTTAAAACTCAAAATTGAATATAATAATGCTGAACCATTTTTTACTGAAGATGAAATAATTAAATATCTAATAAATAAAAACGACTCAATAATTGGTAAGAAAATATCTGAAATTAATGAGAATTTAATTGAGAATATTTTAAAAGAAAATCCGTATATATATAATGCAGAAGTATTTGTAAATATGGATGGTGATATTAAAATAGATATTACACAAAGGAAACCACTTGTGAGAATAGTTAATAAGCAAAATCAACATTTTTATCTTGATGATAAAGGAGTGAAAATACCCGTAAAAATTGGCTTTCCTGCAAATGTTGTAATTGCAAATGGCAATATATCAGCAGTATATGTTCCATTTAGAAGAGAAAATGAAGGACAGAAAAACGACACATTGAATTTGCAAAAAGATACGGTTCTATATAGTGTTTTTAAGATTGCAGAATATTTGAATAGAAATGATTTTTTTAAAGCACAAATTGAAGAAATTTTTGTTAATGAGAGCAAAGAAATCGAATTATTTCCTAAATTAGGCGACCAAATAATAATTTTTGGAAGTATTGAAAATCTGGAAGATAAATTTAATAAATTGATGATTTTGTATAAAGATGGATTTAATAAAGTAGGCTGGGAGAAATATAGTATCATAAATTTGAAATATAAAGATCAAATAGTATGTACAAAACGAAATCTTGATAAAAGTATTTCAAATGAAAGTAATTAAGAAAAATAAATATTTATAATATGAGCCAGAGTGAAATAATTGTAGGATTGGATATTGGGACAACCAAAATAGCTGTTATTGTTGGTAGAAAAGACATTCATGGAAAAATAGAAGTATTAGGTTCCGGAAAAGCAGATTCAATAGGTGTTATGCGGGGTTCGGTAATCAATATTGAAAAAACAGCTGAATCAATTCGAGCAGCTGTAAAAGAAGCTGAATCAAAATCAAATGTCTCAATAGCAGAGGTATATGTTGGAATCGCTGGTCAGCATATTAAAAGTATTCAACAACGAGGTAACATATTACGAAATTCAATTGAAGAAGAAATTTCTCAAAAAGATTTGGATTCATTAATTGAAAATATGCATAAATTGGTAATGAAACCAGGAGAAGAAATTATTGACATTATACCCCAGGAATTTATTATTGATAATGAACCTGGTATAAAACAACCAATTGGAATGTCAGGAGTCTGTCTGGAAGCAAATTTTCATATTATTACAGGACAAATTTCTGCTATTAAAAATATTGTTAGAAGCGTAAAAAAAGCTAACCTTGAAGTTAAGGATTTAATACTTGAACCATTGGCTTCTGCTGAAGCAGTTTTAGACGAAAGAGAAAAAGAAGCTGGTGTTGCATTGGTTGATATTGGAGGAGGAACAAGTGATATAGCAATTTTCCAGGATGGTATTATCAGACATACAGCTGTAATTCCACTTGGGGGCAATATTATTACCGAAGATGTTAAAGAAGGATGTACTATTATTAAAAGTCAGGCAGAAGCATTAAAAACTAAATTTGGTTCTGCATTGGCCAGTGAAAATAAAGACGAAGAGATTGTTGCAATACCTGGTTTGCGGGGAAGACAACCTAAAGAAATTTCATTGAAAAATCTAGCAAATATTATACAGGCTCGAATGGAAGAAATTCTGGAACATGTTATGTATGAAATAAAGAGTTCTGGTTATGAAAAGAAATTAATTGCAGGAATTGTAATAACCGGTGGCGGAGCAATGCTTAAACATATTTCTCAGTTAACGGAATTTATGACAGGGATGGATACACGTATCGGTTATCCTAACGAACATTTATCAAGTAATTCTTCTGAAGAAATGGCTCATCCTATTTATTCAACAGGTATAGGCCTTGTTATCAAAGGCCTGGAGAGAAGCGAGAAAGAAAATTCAAAAGAAATTATTGAACCAAAATCTAACAAAAAAGTAAAAAAACCATCTAATGGAAGTTTTCTTGATAATATCAAAAGTTTCTTTGATGAAGAAGTAAAGTAATTAACAATATTTTGTTAAATAAAAATTAATAATAGTATTTAAATCATTAAATAAAAGCTATACATTTATCGTGGCTAAAAAATATCTTTTTTAAAACAGCTTTTTTAAAAATAATATTAATTTTTAGCTTAATAATAAAGAAACTACTTTTTTATAATTAAAATAAAATGAGCATGTTAAAAGTTGATTTGCCAAAAAATCAGTCGTCAATAATTAAAGTTATTGGAGTAGGCGGAGGTGGAAGTAACGCCGTAAATTTTATGTACAATCAAGGCATAAATGGTGTGGATTTTATTATCTGCAATACAGATGCCCAAGCATTGGACGCAAGTCCTATCCCAACAAAAATTCAACTTGGGAGAGGATTAGGTGCTGGAAATATACCCTCTGTGGCACAAAGAGCAGCTGAAGAGAAATCTGATGAAATTAGGGCAATTTTAGAAAAAAGCACACAAATGCTTTTTATAACTGCTGGTATGGGTGGAGGTACTGGTACAGGAGCTGCTCCTGTTATAGCTTCTATTGCTAAAGAAATTGAACTGTCCGATGATCAGGAAAATAAAATTCTTACAGTTGCAATTGTAACATTGCCATTTTCATTTGAAGGAAGAAAAAGAAAGCTTCAGGCAGAAGAAGGAATAAAAGAATTACGAAAACATGTTGATGCAATTTTGGTTATAAATAATGACAAACTCAGAGAGTTTGGCGATTTACCTTTAGGTAAGGCTTTTGAAAAGGCAGATAATATTTTGGCAACTGCTGCAAAAGGGATAGCTGAGATTATTACAGTAAAAGCATTTGTAAATATTGATTTTAGAGATGTAAATACGGTTATGAAAAAGAGCGGTGTCGCCTTAATGGGTTCTGGCATGGCAGAAGGCGAAAACAGGGCATATAAAGCAATTGAAATGGCAATCAATTCACCGCTTTTAAATGATAATAACATTAAAGGTGCACAGAATATATTATTGTATTTTGCGTCCGGTACGTCAGAAGTTACCATGGATGAAATCGCAGAAATAACCGATTATATTGTAAATGAAGCAGGTATTGATGTTGATATCATTTGGGGAGCAGGTCAGGATGATTCTTTAGGCGATAATCTTTCAATTACTTTAGTTGCTACTGGTTTTGATAAGAGCCGGGAAATGAGTTTTGACTATACCAAAGCTCCATTAAAAAAGGTAACTCATCTTGAAGAAAAAGAAGAAAATAAACCAACTTTTAATAATGCTGTAATCCAAACATCCAATAATGATGTTTTAAACGATATTACACTAGTTGATAAGCCTATATTATATGAAAATACTAGTTTAAATACTGAAAACAAGGCATATACATCAACACAAACACAAGAACCGCAAGTTTCACGAAATGATGAGTCAAATGAAAGTGAACCCTATTTAATTATCAAACAATCTGATGCAATTAAAAATGAGGTTAATCAAAATGAATTGATTTTCACTGAGTCAGAAATTACAGATGATGAGATTAATAAAAAGCTTCAAGAACGCAAATCCAGATTACGGGATTTAAGTATGAAAATACGTACACCCGAAGGATTGTCAGAAATAGAAAACCAGCCTGCATATCTTCGCAGAAATATTCCACTTTCTGATGTTACACCATCTTCAGAATCAGAGATTTCAAGATATACTTTATCAGATAATGGAGATAAAAAAGTAGAAATTAAATCAAATAATTCATTTTTACACGATAACGTAGACTAATTATGAGCTTGGAAATAACTATAAATAATGACATTAAAGCTGCAATGCTAGCTAAAGATAAAGAAAAACTAGAAGCATTGAGAGCCATTAAAGCAGCTTTATTATTGATAAAAACAGGAAAAGATACTGCAACATCAGAAATTCCGGAAGAAGTAGAATTACTTACTTTGCAAAAATTAGTTAAACAACGAAAAGATGCAGCTGAAATATATAAATCGCAAAATAGAAACGATTTATATGAAGTTGAGACATATCAGGTTTCTATAATTGAAAAATATTTACCTGAACAATTGAGTGAAGAAGATATTAAAAAAATAATTTCTGATATTATATCTGAAACCGGAGCAATAGGAATAAGAGATATGGGTAAAGTAATGGGATTAGCAGGTAAACAATTAACCGGTAAAGCTGAAAACAAAATTATTGCAGCTATAGTGAAGGAACTTTTAACCTAAATCAATTTTTATATAATCATTTAATTTAAATGATTAAGAAAGAGAGTTGTTAGAAAACAACTCTTTTTTTATCAGTTATACTTTGCACTAAATTCTAATACCAAAGTGATTTATAAATTATTTCATTTTTTAAATGGTATAATGCCGATCAGAAATATATTATAGTTTCAAGAACGAAGCAAATTGGACTATTAAATAATTCTTTTCGTTATTACATAAAGAATAACAATATTCTAAAGTAAAAATGAAAATATAGTGTAGTAATATAAAATCATCCAATCACTAAAAAACAAAAAAACCACTTTAATAATAAAGTGGTTCTTAATACTAAAATTGAAAATTGATTACAAAATCATATTGATTTTTATTTTAACCGCATTTGGAGTATCCGCAATGTTTGCAGGTAAGGCAACCCTCCTTGTATATTAATCCACCTTTTGCACCACATTCAGGACATGAAGCTTCAGCAGCTTCGGTTCCATCTGGAATATATTTTTTCAGTGCCCTTACGACACCATTTTTCCATGTATTTATCGAGTCTATTTCCAAATTTAAATTAGAAATCAATTCAACAGCAGAATGCAAAGGCATTCCATGGCGTAGAATTCCTGAAATCAATTTGGCATAATTCCAATACTCTTTATTGAAAGATCTGGATAATCCTTCCATAGTTACCTTATAACCTTCTTTATCTTCAAACTGAAAATCGTATCGAGCTTTTTCACTACCAACCTTATTACGAATGATAACACCTTTAGTAACCCATGCAGGTAAATAAAATCCTTCCGCTTTTCCAGTAAATACCTCATAAGGTCTGTTATCAAGAACACCTACGACCGCTACCCATTTCTCATAATCATTTTGAAAACGAACAACTTCTGCTTCTAATTTCTTTGGGCGAACAGGAGCTTTAGTCTCCTTGAACTCCCATACATCTTCTTTAGCATCAGAATGTGATATCAACACTCCTGCACGGGATCCATCCCTATAAATTGTAATACCTTTACAACCTGTTTCCCAAGCTGTTTGATAAATTCTGCTTACCAGGTCCTCTGTTGTATCTTTTGGAACATTTACAGTAACACTTATTGAATGATCCACCCATTTCTGAACGGCTCCCTGCATTTTTACCTTACTTACCCAGTCAATATCATTTGAAGTAGCCTGATAATATGGAGATTTACTAACAACAGCATCTAATTGAGCTTCGTTGAATAATTTCACTTCATCAACATCGTAATTATTAATCTTAAGCCATTTTAAAAATTTTGGATGAAATACATTATATTCCTCCCAGGCATCACCAATCTCATCAACAAATGAAACTTTAACATTTTTATCATTAGGATTTACTTTTCTGCGTCGTTTATAAGAAATCATAAAAACGGGTTCGATACCAGATGTAGTTTGTGTACAAATACTCACACTTCCAGTTGGAGCAATTGTAAGTAGTGCGATATTACGTCTGCCATATTTTACCATATCCTGATAAACATCTGGTGCAGCTTCTTTTAAACGAACTATGAAAGGATTATTTTTTTCTCTTTCAATATCATATAATGGAAATCCTCCTCTTTCTTTTGCCATGATTACTGATGAACGATATGCTTCAGTGGCAAGCATCTTATGTACTTCAACTGAAAAATCGGTTGCAATGTCAGTTCCATATTTACAGCCTAATGCTGCTAACATATCACCTTCGGCTGTAATACCAAAACCAGTGCGCCTACCTTCCAAAGCCTTCATTTTTATATTTAGCCATAGATTTTTTTCAACTCTTTTAACTTCTTCGTCTTCAGGATCATTTTCAACTTTTTCTAATATCTTCTCAATTTTTTCCAATTCCAGATCAATAATATCATCCATCATTCGTTGAGCCATACGGGCATGTTTTACAAACAACTCTGAATTAAAACTTGCTTCAGCAGTAAAAGGTTTATCAACATAACTGTATAAATTGATTGCTAATAATCTGCAACTATCATAAGGACATAAAGGAATCTCTCCACATGGATTTGTAGAAACAGTTTTAAAACCTAAATCAGCATAGCAATCAGGAATTGATTCTTTCTTGATAGTATCCCAGAATAAAATGCCAGGTTCAGCAGATTGCCATGCATTATGAATAATTTTATTCCATAACTGACGTGCATCAATTTCCCTAACAACTGTTGGACTATCTGAATCTATAGGATATTGCTGACGATACATTTTATTTTCAACAACAGCTTTCATAAATTCATCATCAATTTTTACTGAAACATTAGCTCCGGTTACTTTACCTTCTTCTAATTTTGCATCAATAAATCTTTCGGAATCCGGATGTTTAATTGAAATGCTTAACATCAATGCACCTCTTCTTCCATCCTGTGCCACTTCTCGTGTTGAATTAGAATATCTTTCCATAAAAGGAACGATGCCTGTTGATGTTAAAGCACTATTTTTGACAGGACTTCCGGCTGGTCGAATGTGAGATAGATCGTGTCCAACTCCTCCCCTACGTTTCATTAACTGAACCTGTTCCTGATCTATTTTCATGATTCCACCATAAGAATCTGATATTCCATTATTCCCAATTACAAAGCAATTGGATAGAGATGCAACCTGAAAATTATTTCCTATACCAGCCATGGGACTTCCCTGTGGAATAATATATTTAAAATTCTTAACAAGTTCATAAATTTCATCTTCCAACATCGGATTTGGATATTTACTTTCAACCCTTGCAATCTCGCTTGCAATTCGATGATGCATATCATCCGGAGTAAGTTCATAAATATTGCCATCACTGTCTTTAAGTGCATATTTATTCATCCAAACATTTGCAGCCAATGTATCGCCATTAAAATATTTTGTGGCTTCCGTCATTACCTGTTCATGAGAATATTTCTGATACATTTTTTCATTTTTTGTATTATCCGTCATTGGTACTTTATTAAAATTAGGGTAGTTATCGTTTATAAATATATCAGGTGTCTTCCTTTTTTCTATAATTTCAGAATATATATTTTCTTTCTTATCTCCCAGAGTGTTGGTTTCCAAATCAGAAAAAAGAGTATTGCCCATAATAAAAAATTATTATTGTAAAAAAAAAAT
>CAIZXK010000010.1 GCA_903936865.1 uncultured Bacteroidales bacterium
AGCTATAATCTGGATGAGAATAAGAAAAAAGGACTTGAGTTGTTCTTAAAGTATTTAAAAGCATAAAAATAAGTATTTGCCCATACTCCCTATTACGTACTAAGCCTCCGAAAATGTATTTACCCATACTCCCTGTTACGTACTACCTATCTATAAGAGTATTTGCCCATACTCCCTGTTACGTATTACCTATCCGTAAGAGTATTTGCCCATACTCCCATCACGTACTACCTATCCGTAAGAGTATTTGCCCATACTCCCTCTTACGTACTACCTATCTGTATGAGTATTTGCCCATACTCCCTGTTACGTACTACTTATCTGTATGAGTATTTGCCCATACTCTCTGTTACGTAGTAGCAATAAAAAAAGTTTTACATTAATTGTATCGCTTTCCTATTATATTCATTTTTAAAAAAATGATGAAGAAGTTACTGAAGTTTTGATAAAGAATTAAACAAGCTGCTGAGAATCAAAAATCATGCGACTTGGTTTATAAACAATTATTAAAAGCATATACTTGATTTTTAATTAATATATTTGCAGTAGTTTTTGCAGTAATAAATAAAAAGAAAGAAACCTGAAAAGGCTATCAAGCGAATAAAATCAGATCAGAAACACAGAAGTTTATATATTTATTTATGAGTAACATCCAATTAAGATGAAAAACTGTATAACATTAATATTATTAGGAATTTCGGTTTTTTGCTCAGCACAAACTGAGAAAAAAGCAGAAAAGAAAGATATAAATGGAATCATATTATTTCGATTTATTCCTGATACAAAAATGAAGGACTCCTATTGTTCTCTCAAACCGAGAATTTTAATTAATTCAAAATCCTATGATTTTATTCCTGAAAGTGATGCAAACTATTCAATAATTAAAAGAAATATGCAATTTGAAAAAGAATTAGGTGATGCTGATTCATTTTTAACTAAAGATATTGTAACAATTATATGTGTCTTTAGATCAAAAGATAAAAGATTTGAAAGCTATAATTGCGATTCAGTTATAAATGTTTTTAGAAAAAACAACATATATGATACGTTGCTTTATAAGGAAAATATGGAAGAACTTATGAAATTGAGAATTAAAAGTGATGCCATTTATACTAAAGAGCATTCTGATACAATTTATATTGCACTTCAATTTAATGGAAATATAATAAAATATGATAATATCGTTTGGGGTAAACAATCTGATTATAGAATAATTTCCCTTGTTGATGGAACAGAAGAATTTGATAATTCGCACAGTCTTTGTCCATTTGAAGAATATAATTCAACAATTATTGTTTTGAATAAAGTAAACCGTCTTGACAGAATTGATAAAGATAAACAAATTAAAATGGGATTAATAAAATCTGAATTGACACAATTGAAGATATTTTTATATGAATAATATCAACATTGCCAATTATCGAATAGACAGCCCTGTCATTAATCAGCTGACACTAAGAACCTCTTCTTAAAAAACTTAAAAAGTCGATAGCCATCTTATTATCGACATTTTTATATATCAATTTATGAAATCAATGACCGAAAAGCAATCCATAAGAAATTTTATAAATGATTTATTCCAACTTTCAATTGATCTGGAATTTATTTAAATAATTCAGATGTGCAAAAACTGGAGTTAAATCCAAAACTTTTCTAAGCACTTGTTTTTCAATATTTTTGCTTCACTTGTGTAATTTCATTATTTCTATTTTATTAGCTTATTGCTGAAAAAAGATATTCTCAGGCACATATCTTTTTATAAGTTTCGGATAGTTGTAATAAATTTTGTATTTTTGAAAAAGTTAAAAGAAATTATATTTATGATTACTATAACATGATACATTAAAAATATTATTGATGAAAATAGCTGTTATTTCCGACATACATGAAGACATTGTAAGCTTAAAGAAAGCCCTGAAAATGATTGAGATCGAAAAATGCAATCAGATTGTTTGTTTGGGTGATATTTTGGGATATCCATTTATTAGGGGGAAATATGCTGATACAAAAAATGCTGCTGAATGTATTGATTTGATTAAAAAAAATTGCAGTATAGTTTTATTGGGTAATCATGATGTATTTCATCTTAAAAAGATACCAAAGTATTGCAATGGTTTTCAATTTCCATCCAAATGGTATGAAATGAGCATTGAAGAAAAAAAAGAAATCAGTAAGGGTAAAGTCTGGAATTATTCTGATGATTTATCAATAATTGTATCTGAAAAAGATAATAATTATCTTTCTAAATTACCTGAGTTTTTAATTAAAGATTATGGTGAAGTTCAGGTTTTATTTTCTCATTTTAATTATCCAAATTTTACAGGATATGTATCGGGGCATAATAGTGATGACCAAAGAATAAAGGAACATTTTAATTTTATGAAAAAAAATAGCTGCAAAATAAGTATTTGCGGACATACTCATATTGAGGGTTTGGGAATATGCTATGAGTCAAATAGCAGTATTATATCACAACTTTTAGGAGGATTTATGTATTATTCCTATGGTGAAAGGAGAATTAAAGATAAATATTGTTGCATTTCAATTCCTGCTCTTGCAGATAATGGACAAGTAAATGGTTTTGCAATTATTGATACTACTAATTTGAGTATTAATGCCATTTCATTAAACACAAACAGAAGGTTTATAATGTAAATTAAAGAAATATTTTAATTGTAAGTGTATTTGTAATTAGTATTTTATAAATTATAATAAAGCATTTAAAATGAAAGACATAATTAAAGCAAGTTTTTTTCAAAAAATAGTATTGCCCGCATTACTTGCAATATTACTTTTTATAATTTCTATCTATATTTTTATAATTCCAGCATTTGAAAATAATGCAATTGCAGAGAAGAAAACCATGCTGAATGAACTTACTAATACGGCCTGGAGTATTCTGAATAAATATTATAAAGATGAAAAGAAAGGATTAATTTCACATGAAGAGGCACAGGAAAAGGCAAAGTTTGAAATAGAAGCACTTAGATATGGATTTGATAAAAAAGATTATTTTTGGATAACAGATTTTAAACCTACAATGATAATGCATCCCTACGTTCACGAATTAAATGATAGGGACTTACAAAACTATGCAGATCCTGATGGGAAGAAAATATTTATAGAAGCACTTAAAATTGCTCAAAATCAAGGAGAAGGATTTATTAGTTATAAATGGCAACTTAAAGATGATTCAACTCATATTGTTCCTAAACTAAGTTTTGTTAAAAAATTTGCACCTTGGAAATGGATAATTGGAACAGGAATTTATTTGCAAGACATTGAAATTCAAACATCCTCTTTAATTAATAAGCTTTTTATTATTTTATTGGCTATCACGGTATTTATATCATTGATAATTTTCTTTATTACATTTCAGAGTTTAAAAATTGAAAACAAAAGAAGAAAAGCAGAAGAACAGTTACATGAATCGAGAGAAAAATATAAGTCTTTAATTGAGTCTTCGACAGAAGGAATTATATTAATTCTTAATAATTGCATTTCTTATTCAAATTCTTTTATACAAAATTGGTTGCAATATACTTCAAATGAGTTATTGAATCTCAACATTGATACCATTATATCTTCTGATTACCAGATTGATATAAATAATATTGAAAATGATATCAGAAATGAAATTAAATTAATTAAAAAAGATGGATTAAAATCAGATGCAATACTTACAACACTTAAAATAAAGTTTGCTGACAAAGAAGGAGTTTTACTTACTTTTAGGGATATTAGTGAACATCAAACAATTAAAACAGAATTAGAGGAGTTAAAAAATACATTGAAGACGATTTCACATATTGCAACTATAGGAGTGTTTAAATTCCCTATAAACGGAAAAAATCGAATAATTGATTTTAATTCTGAAATTTTATCCATTCTCGGATATAATACAAAAGAAGAGTTAAAAAATGTTTCGCTCAGACAGATAGTGAATAATACAACTGAATTAAAAGAATTGCTCAATGAATTGAATTATAAAAAAATAATTGATAACAAAATTATTAAATTAAAGAGAAAAGATGAATCAATTATCGAATCCAGAATATATTTGTCAATAAGTAATAATGAGGATTATAACTATTGTTTAGGATATATTATGCCAGTTGATAAACAAGTTTCCAATAATAATGATACAAATTTTGCATTACAATTATCTCCATTGTTTGCTAATAATCAACTAACAGTATCTGAACTGATGAGTACTGTAATTCAATGTCCGGCAGAAGAAAATATAGGTAATTGCTTAGAAATTATGTCAAGGAATAATTCTTCCTTTTCACTTGTAATGTTAAATAAAACTTGTATTGGTATTTTAACTTATGAGGAAATAGTAAAGAATTATTTAAACAATCAGATTTCTTATGATTCAAAAGTTACAGAAATTATGAGAGCTCCTGTAATTTATATAAAAAAGGATATAGCCATAAGTGAAGCGGTAATTCAAATGGAAGATTTACAAACAAGCTATTTGGCTATAAAAGAATCATCTGAGGAAATTATTGGAGTACTCGAAAAAAACAAACTTATAGGTTCTTATATAAATATTGAATTATTAATTAACAGATTAATTAATAAAAACAATGGACTTTTAGGTTTAACTAATTTAAGGAAGGAAATACCGGGAATTATAAAACCACTTTTTAATCAATTTGGCAACTCTCATACATACAGTAAAATCATTTCAACGTTTAATGATCAAATAACCATTAATATTATAGAGAATGTAATGAAAGAACTTGGAAAACCTCCAGTTAATTTTGCCTTTATTTCGATAGGAAGTGCTGGAAGAGAAGAGTTAACATTCAATTCAGACCAGGATAATGCTATAATATATGAAAATAATAGTGAGATATCACCCGAAGTAATTCAAGACTATTTTGGAATGCTATCATCTAGAATCTGTAAAGACCTTGATAAAAGTGGACTTCAACTTTGTAAAGGTGGCTATATGGCAAGTAATCCTAAATGGTGTCAACCTATATCAGTTTGGAAAAAGTACTTTAATGAATGGATTGTAAATGCTGAACCTGTTAATATTATGAATATTTCAGTCTTTTTCGATTTAAGGTATATTGTTGGCGAAAAAAAGCTTTTTCAGGAACTTGAAGATTATATTTTTGATGTTCTTCAGGGAAGAACCGCTTTTTTCTATTTTTTGGCTCAGACATCTATAGGATTTAAACCACCAATTAATGTTTTTGGAAATATAGTAACAGATTCATCTACAAAAAAATCGGATAGTATAGATATTAAAAATTGTCTTACAACTGTAATTATGTTTGCAAGAATTTGGGCATTAAATAATAATATCAGACATAAAGGAACACTAAACAGAATATATGCTTTAAAAAGAATAGGAATACTAAGCCAAAACACATGCGAAGAAGTTATATTTCATTATAATTATTTGATGCATTTGCGTTTAAAACAACAACTTGATGAAATAACTAATAAGTTGGAAATTACAAATTTTGTTCATCTTAAGAAAATGACTGAAATGGAGCAGATGATATTAAAGAAAATATTTTCTCAAATGAGTAGTTATGAAGAAAAAATCAGTGCAACTTTTATGAGTGGATACAAGAGTTGATTAACCAAAAATGCTAATTCTTTGTAACAATTCTATATCTTTTAATTCTATGTCTTTTCCATTTATTACAATAATATCTTCATTTTTAAATTCAGTAAGAACCCTTACTGTATTTTCTTCAGAAATTGAAGAAAGCTCTCCCAAATCTTTACGTGATATTTTTATTATATAATTTTTTGAATCATTTAATTGTGATAAATATAATAAACTTTCAGCAACTTTACCTCTGATTTGTTTTTGATTTAATGAGACAAATTTATCCATTATTATGGAAACTGAATCTACAAATGCTTTATTTAGTTTATTTAAAAAAATCGGATTATTAATGTACATTTTTTTAACCAACTCAATGTCAATATTGCAAGTTGTACAATCGTTGATGGCAGCAACATTATAAATATAATCTTCGGAACCCATAACTGCTGTTAAACCGATATAATTAGAGTGAACGAGAATATTTAAAATTATGTTTTTATTATTGATACCGTCAACAAACATTTTTGCGTTCCCATCAACAATAACGACTGCATTTTTAACTTTATCTTTTTTGCTGCATATAATTTCATGCTTTTTGTAAATAAAATATTGAGGTTTCAATTCATCTTCAATATCCATTTCTCTGGCTGTAAGATAAATATCACATTTTAAAGCACATTCTTTACAATTAACATTTTTTACTAAACGCATACATACTTTTTGCAAAAATATGCAAAAAAGTTGATATACAACAATGTTATATTTCAAATATAATGTAATGATTAAATTTTATCAGGAATATGTTTTTAAGTACTTTTGAAAAAAAAACGTTAATTTAATTATTTAAAAAAAGGAGATTATATGCACGGACCAGCAGCGAAACTTGACATTGATCAAGCAGCAAAACGAAAATCAAAATTAGGAGTAAAACTTTTTATTTTCTACATTCTGGTATATGCCGGATTTGTTGTTATTGGATTAGTTAACCCAGACTTAATGGGTTTACATGTTATTGGTAAACAAAACCTAGCTATTGTATATGGATTCGGATTAATAGTTTTGGCTATTATTATGGGATTTATTTACAATGCAATGTGTACTAAGTTAGAAAACCAATTAAATAAGGAGGAAAAAGTATGATATATAATGTATCACCTTGGGCAATAGTTATTTTTGTTTCATTTGTAGCTCTTGTGTTGGGCTTATCATTTTATTTTGCCAGAAAAACAAAATCTGCTGCCGGTTATTATGCTGCTGGTGGAAATATTCATTGGGGAGTAAATGGAATAGCATTTGCAGGAGATTACCTCTCTGCAGCCTCATTTCTGGGAATTTGCGGAATGATAGCCTATTCTGGTTACGATGGTTTTTTGTATTCAATTGGATATTTAGCTGGTTGGGTAGTAGCCTTATTTGTTGTGGCTGAGCCAATGAAAAGACTTGGTAAATATACATTTACGGATGCACTTGATGCAAGATTCAACTCGAAAGCAATTAAATTAACTGCAGCAATCAGTACTTTAATAGTTTCTGTTTTTTATCTGATACCTCAAATGGTTGGTGCTGGAGATCTGGTTGTTCCTTTGTTAGGTTTACCACACTGGACAGGTGTGTTAATTGTTGGTTCTATTGTAATATTTATTGTAGCTACTGCAGGAATGACTTCTACAACTTATGTTCAATTTATTAAAGGAGGTCTTTTAATTATATTCTCTACAATACTTACATTTTATATATTACAAAATGGATTCACTCTTGATCCTGGTAATAATTATCATAAATTTGTAAAAATCGGAGCTTTGCTCGAAAATCATGAGGTTGTTGGGACAACAGATTCTTCATACACTTTTAAAAGTGCACATGTAATTGATAAAAAGTTAACTTTTGTAAAATTAGAAAAGCAAGGAAAACTTTGTTGGTTTAAACTTTCCAAAGACTCTACATCTCTTGAGGAAATGCTTTTTATTACAACTCAGGCTGATGGATCAAAACTTTATAATGGAGAGCCTAAGGATGCAGGTAAATTTTATCAGGTTGGGCATTTAACAAAAATTATTGTTGATGGAAAAGAAGTTGAAAAAACAGGACCAGTTGGCCCTTTTGAATTCCTTTCAACTATGGAAAATACTGAATTGATGAGATTTTCAAAAAAAGAAATAAAAGATGAAAAGACCACAGTCTGGTTTCAAACGCTAACTTCTGGAAAAGACATGATAAAGCCTGGTTTGTTATATAAAATATCAGCAAAAGCCGGAGCTACTATATGGGATAAAATTAACTTTGTATCATTAATGCTTGCATTATTTCTTGGCACATCAGCATTACCTCATATTTTGATTAGATACTATACGGTATCGAGCCAGAGAGCTGCAAGAAAATCAACCATAGTTGCAATTGCATCAATAGGTTTCTTTTATATACTGACTTTATATATGGGACTTGGTTCATCTATTAACGGAGTTCTAGATGTTGAAAGCAGCAATATGTCGGGACCTCTGCTAGCTAAATATTTTGGAATAGGAATCTTCTCAATAATATCAGCAATAGCATTTGCAACTGTACTTGGAACAGTAAGTGGATTGATAGTTGCGTCATCTGGTGCAATTGCACATGACTTTATGGATAAATACCTTAATATGAAAATGGACGATAATAGGAAAGTAAAAGCAGGAAAATATGCAGCTTTTGGAGTTGGTATTTTTGCAATTATTCTTGGTATTTTATTTAAAGGTATGAATGTCTCTTTTTTGGTTGGTTTAGCATTTGCTGTAGCAGCTTCTGCTAATTTGCCTGCAATTATCTTCTTGCTGTTCTGGGATAAAACAACAGCTAAAGGTATTTCATGGTCTATTGTTGTTGGAATAATATCTTCTGTGATTATTATTTTATTTTCGCCTACTATGTATGATAAATATGGATTAGATAAGGCATTAGCACCTATTCCACTGGATAATCCCGGAATTATATCAATACCATTGGCAGTAATCACTTTAATAATTGTATCTTTATTAACACAAAAAGACAATTCAACAAAGGTTGAAAATTATCACAATGATTAAAAATTTAGATTAATAATAAAATGAGAAAAATAACTTTAATTATTTTTATCTTGATTCCTTTTTTTACCATAGCACAAGATAAAAAGGAAGAACTCAAATATGGAATTACTTTCTCTGGATTTCTTAAAAAT
>CAIZXK010000011.1 GCA_903936865.1 uncultured Bacteroidales bacterium
AAAAAAATCAACTGAACATAAAATCCTGCAAAACACTAATAAAATTCCTTTCAGATTTCAGGTAAAATAAAAAAAACAATATCCTGACAATTTAATTTTTCAATTATCAAAATTTTACATAGTTTTGTAAATTATTTTTAAATAATTATTTATATAAACATACAAAATAAACATAATATGCAAAAGTTATTGTTATTAGGAGATGAGGCCATAGCTCAGGGGGCTATTGATGCCGGATTGTCTGGTATTTATGCTTATCCGGGAACACCTTCTACTGAAATCACTGAGTATGTGCAATCGTCGAAAGAAGCAAAACAACATGGAATCCGCAGTTCGTGGTCAACCAATGAAAAAACAGCTATGGAGGCAGCCCTTGGTATGTCTTATGCAGGTAAAAGAACTATGGTTTGCATGAAACATGTTGGATTGAACGTTGCTGCCGATCCTTTCGTTAATTCTGCAATTACAGGTGCCAATGGTGGCATGATAATCGTTTCAGCTGATGATCCTTCGATGCACTCATCTCAAAATGAACAAGACTCAAGATTCTTTGGCAAATTTGCCATGATGCCCATTTTAGAACCAAGCAACCAACAGGAAGCTTATGATATGGTTCATTATGGTTTTGAACTTTCAGAGAAATACATGATTCCTGTATTGATGAGAATTACTACCCGTATGGCTCATTCCAGAGCCGGTATTACCCGCAGGGAAATAAGAAAACAAAACGAAATGAAACTGCCTACCGATTTGCGACAGTTTGTATTGCTTCCTGCTATTGCCCGTTGTCGTTACAAAGGCTTGTTAAACAATCAGGTAATGTTTGAACAGGAATCAGAAAAATCTCCTTTTAATAAATATATGGATGGGATTGATAAAAAGATGGGAATCATCACAACCGGTATTGCATATAATTATTTAATGGAAAATTATCCTGACCGAATTGTTCCTTATCCTGTTCTTAAAATAGATCAATATCCCATTCCCCGTAATATGGTTGAAAAAATCTACAACGAATGTGATGAGATTATGGTTCTGGAAGAAGGAGCTCCAATAGTTGAAGAGATGATTAAAGGCTATCTGGCAAATGGCAAAACAATTAAAGGTCGCCTTGACGGATGTGTTCCGCGCGATGGTGAATTAAATCCTAATATTGTTGCCGTTGCATTGGGAATGACAGACACGATTGGTGCTGATATTCCAGACAATGTAGTTTCACGTCCACCTGCCCTATGTGCCGGTTGTCCTCATATTGATTCGTATCTTGCATTAAATGAAGCCTTAATAAAACTGGAACCAGGCAGGGTTTTTGCCGATATCGGTTGTTATACCCTTGGTGCACTTAAACCATTGGAAGCAATTAATACCTGTGTGGATATGGGAGCATCCATTACAATGGCAAAAGGTGCTGCTGATGCTGGTTTAATTCCTGCTGTAGCTGTTATTGGTGATTCAACATTCACTCATTCGGGAATTACCGGTTTGATAGATGCAGTAAATGATAAATCTCCAATTACCGTAATGATTTTAGACAATGGTACAACTGCAATGACCGGTGGTCAGGATTCTGCTGCCTTTGGAAGGATTGAAGCTATTTGTAAAGGAATTGGTGTTGAAGAAGAACATATCCGTATTTTGAAACCTCTTCGCAAAAATCATGACGAAAATACAAAAATCATACTGGAAGAACTGGCATACCAAGGTGTTTCCGTAATTATTCCGCGTAGAGAATGTATTGTAGCTATCGACAAAAGAATGAGAGTTAAAGAAAAATTAAGAAGAGAAGCTGAGAAAGCATAATTAATCATATTTAAATAACAGAAAAACATGAAAAAAGATATAATTCTGGCAGGTGTAGGCGGACAAGGGATACTTTCAATTGCCGCCATTATTGGAACTGCAGCTTTAGATATGGGACTATTCCTTAAACAATCGGAAGTTCATGGTATGGCACAGCGTGGTGGAGATGTTTCTTCGAACTTGCGTATTGGCGATCATGAAATTGCCTCCGATCTTATTGCTAAAGGAAAAGCTGATATAGTTATCTCTGTTGAACCTATGGAAGGTTTACGATATTTGCCAATGCTTTGCCCTGAAGGATGGCTTATTACCAATTCAACTCCATTTAAGAACATTTCCAACTATCCTGATATTGATGGTCTTTATTCGGAAATTGAAAAAGTTCACCGCCATGTTATGATTGATGCAGAAAAGATAGCCAAGGAATTGGGTACTGCCAAAGCTGCCAATGTAGTTATTTTGGGTGCTGCTTCAGATCATCTGGGTATTTCTTACGAATCGCTTGAAAAAGCCATCCGCAAAATATTCAAAAGAAAAGGTGAGTCTGTGGTTGAATTAAATATCAATGCACTGAAAGCTGGCAGGGATTTTGCTGAAAAAAACAGCTACTTATAAAATAAAGTCAAAAGGATTTTAAAGTCTACTTATTTTTTAGATTTTGATTTAAACAATTGTCTTGACTTAAAAAAGCTCTGATTAATTTTTTGATCAGAGCTTTTTTATTGGTCAAAACAATAGAAATCCTTAGTATTGCTAAACATTTAATGCAAAAAAATAAAAGATAAACTTTATTTAGAGGGGATCGTGGTACTAAATGGGGGAACGTGGCGCTATTATTGGCATTCTGATCAGCAAGTATGCCATTCCATTCGTTTAGGATTGCATTATTAGTAACGAATATGCCATAATCAATATTGGGGATGAGGGTTGGGGCGATAAATGTATGATAATTGGTGGTAAAAGTGAAGGATAAAAATGAAATTTATTTTGATTTATTTTTTTTCACACATTTTGAACAATCTTACTTATAGCAATTAATTCAGACCTCAATTGAAATTAAATTCAGAGATTTAATTTTTTTCATATCTGCATCTGCTGAAACCAAAGGTACATTCAACCAAAGAGCTGTACTTGCTATGATAGCATCCGGCAATTTTATTTTAATACTTTGCTTCAAATCAATAACTCTATCTTTAATAATCGCATTAATATCGTAAATGGTACAATCATTCAGGAAAGATTTAATTATTTTCTTTTCTGCTAAAGTTAATCCGGGTTTACTTAGAAGTTCAAGTTCTGTAATAAAAGAAATGATAATATTTTTCTCATCTAGCAATTGTGCTAATTCAATATTTCCATTAAGTAAATAAATAGCAGCATTAGTGTCAATCATTAAATTAATTCCATTCATTACGCAGCTGTTTTTGATATTCTAATCCATCCTCATTCCATTTCAATGCACCACAATATTTTTTTGCATTTAAACGCTTACCAATCTTAATTTTATTTAAGAATTCGGTAATTTGTTCTTTGGTTGTTTTTTTTGTTATTTCGATTATCATACAATTATTTTTTACAAAAATACTACAAATATTAATTAAAGGTACTGTTTTAAACTGTTTTATTTCTCGGAAATATCATACTGTCAGAAATGCAATTCAATTCAAAACACGAATTATAAATTATCAAGTCATTTCGGGAAACGAAATCCCTTTAATCTTCCGATATAATTCTACAGCATACAAGTCGGTCATACCTGACACAAAATCCAAAACAGTCTGAACTTTTGAATAGGTATCATCTGATTGAATCTGAAACTGACCAGGCATTAATTTTATCAGCTTTTCGTTGTAATGCGATTTTTTTTCTTCAAGTACAGCAGGAACAAATTCTTCGAGCAAACCGGAAATTACCTTATAGCCTGCAATTTCTTTTTCAAGAACCGTTTGATGGTTATAAATCTTATCAATAGAAAATCGCTCAATTACTTTTAACTGCTCAACAAACTGAGCATCCAGACTACTTTTTATATCCTCATTATGAGTGCCATTGCAAATAGTATCCTGTAATTTCCAAAAAGTATCCGAACATTGATTTATCAGATTATTTATTGCCTTTGCCCTTAAAAATGAAATTCTGTCGTTGGCATCTATAATTTTACAGGCTCTATCCTTCACTTTTTGCAAGTCGTCGCCCATTAATGGCAGAAACATATCTTCCACTTCAAGTGTAGAAAATATTTTTAAACGGTGGGCATCTTCCACATCAATAATATTGTAACAAATATCATCGGCAGCTTCAACCAAAAAAACAAGTGGATGACGATAGTAGCTATCCGGATTTATCTTAAACTGAATTAAATCGAGGTGATGAGCTATTTTCTCAAAAGTTTGCTTTTCGGAATTAAAAAACCCATACTTCTTCAGATGAATCTTCTTTTTATCCTTTTCGGAAATAGATTCGCAAGGATATTTGACTAATGTAGCCAATGTGGAATAAGTTAATGAAAATGGACTTTCCACCCTGCCATTAAATTCATGGGTAAGGATTCTGAAAGCATTGGCATTCCCTTCAAAATTAATAAAATCATGCCATTGTTCGGGAGTAAGCTTATCTTTAATATGTAAACTTTTCTCTTTCAAGAAGAAATGAGAAATTGATTTTTCGCCCGAATGTCCGAAAGATGGATTTCCCATATCATGAGCCAGACAAACAGTAGCAACAATATTCCCGATTTCATTTATCAGATAATTGTTTTTGTATTGAGACTCATACTTTAGCTTGTTTGCAAAAATATTTCCGAGCGAACGACCAACACTTGCAACTTCCAGGCTATGGGTAAGGCGATTGTGAACAAATACACTGCCCGGAAGCGGAAACACCTGCGTTTTGTTTTGCAATCGGCGAAATGGAGATGAAAAAATAATCCGGTCATAATCACGTTGAAACTGACTTCGATCATAGTCCTGATTTATTGACCTGCTTTCATTTTCTTTTCCTAATCTTGTTATTGATAATAGTTTGTTCCAATCCATAGGTTTGAATGGTTTATTATTCTATAAAGTAAATAAAAATCAGTAAATCCTACTTTCTTACGAAGTAATTTTTCTGTTTTTTTGCAAAAATACAATATTAATCAGTAAGTCTTTAGCTGATTTGGTTCAATCGGCTGATTAAGGACACCCGGGTCGGTTAATATGGAGAAGTTCAAGACCTTTATACGCCAGTTTTCATTATCTATATTACGTTTCCTTTTTGCAATACTTCGCAGAAGTATGCCAGCACCAAACATTATCCCACCTGTTTTAAGCGTTGAATTAGCAACGATGGGTTTTTCATTATTTATCAACCCGTTAAATCCGTCTATAACGACATAACCCAATCCGCCTTCGATACCAACAAATGAAAATGCAGAAACCAATCTCCGGAGTGTATAAATATTTCTGATTTCGCTATTCTTTACCATATAATAGTTTACAACAACAGCTGTATCTCTTATCTGATTGATAATTCCTTTTATTCGTTCTCCATTAATGGTCTTCAATTCAATCCGTTCTCCTACCCTGTATTTAACATTTTTCACGGTTCCCGGCTTTTCAACCACCAAAATGTTTTGCGATCTTGCAGAAATTATTATAAATTGCATGATAATCAGAAACATTATCTGTTTCATTATCTTAATTTTATCAATAAAATTAAACATATTGCTTTATTTTAGAAATACTTTGTAAATATATGGTAATTTTGCACTACGTTTTAAAAAAACATAGATTATTTTTATAATATGATGAATCGGTTTTTAAAATACATCAATAAACTTAACTGGAAGAAGATATTAATCATATTGTCCGGCATTTTTGCCGGCTTTGTCATACTGCTTTTTGTCTTTCGCGGACCGATTGTCCGCAACTTAATTAAAGCTAAAGTTAAAAGTTTTAATGAAACATATAAAGCCGATATGCAAATTGGTGATTTTAGTTTTAGTGGAATTTCCGGAGCATTAATTAAAGACCTTACTTTAAAACCCATTGATGGTGATACTCTACTTAAAATACAATCCATATATGCAAGGGTTAACATATGGAAATTACTTATTTTTAAAGTTAGCCTAACCGATCTGGAATTAATAAACGCCAATATTACGCTGGTAAAAAGAGACAGTATCAATAATTACAGGTTTTTGCTAAAAAATAACAAAGATTATAATGAAGATATTCCTGTAAAAGACCATGATTATGGTAAAGAAGTAAACAGATTACTTGATGCAGTTTTTTATAAAATTCCATCAAATATTCAGATTGTTAATTTCAGTATCAATGCAAATACAGATGGTTATGAAATTTCGATGATGTTGCCCGAATTATTTGTAAAAGATCATGGTTTCAAATCGGGTATCATCTTAAAAGAAAAAGGAAAAACCAATCTGATGATGCTGGAAGGAATAATAGAACCATCGGAAAAAATTGCTAAATTCAAATTGTATTCAGCTGATACTTCCAACGTGAAAATACCTTTTATAAGTTACAAATGGAACTGGTTATTTGCATTCGACACCGCTCAGTTCAGCTTTGAAGGAAACAGAATGTCGGACGGGAAAAATATTATAAGTGGTTCATCGGCTGTTGCAGGAATGTTGATTAATCATCCACGGATTTCAACTTCTGACGTTTTCCTTAATAATGCTTCTATTAATTATACATTTAATATAGGTAAAGACTATTTTGAACTCGACAGTGCATCTGTAGTGGTTTTCAACAGGCTTACCTTTAATCCTTATGCATGTTATCGTCCGCATCCAAGCCGTCAGGTTACCTTAAAATTGCATAAACAACGTTTTCCAGCTCAGGATTTGTTTGAATCTTTACCTCAGGGATTGTTTTTCAATCTGGAAGGCATCAAAACCAAAGGCGATTTAGCTTATAATCTGGATTTCTTTGTCGATATAGACAATCCCGATTCCTTACAATTTGAATCAGATTTAAAACGTTTTGATTTTAGAATTGAAAGTTATGGAAATACTGATCTGAGAAAAATGAACAGCGATTTTCTTTATACTGCCTACGAAAAAGGGGAAGCTGTAAGAAGTTTTATTATCGGACCCGAAAATCCTGATTTCAGAAAACTGGAGGATATTTCTCCCTATCTGAGAAATACAGTTTTGATTTCTGAAGATGGGGGATTTTTCTGGCACAGGGGATTTTTACCTGAGTCATTTAAAGCTTCTATCACTAAAAATATCAAGACCAAACGTTTCGCCAGGGGTGGCAGCACCATTAGCATGCAGTTGGTGAAAAATGTTTTCCTCAACCGCAACAAGACCATTGCCCGCAAAGTGGAAGAAGCCTTAATTGTATGGTTGATTGAAAATAACGGACTCACTTCCAAAAACAGGATGTTTGAGGTTTATCTCAATGTAATAGAATGGGGTCCGATGATTTATGGCGCAAATGAAGCTGCTCGTTTTTATTTTAATAAAGATGCATCCAGGCTTACTCTTGCCGAATCCTTATTTTTGTCGAGTATGATTCCACATCCCAAATGGTTTAGGTATTCGTTTGACGAACAGGGTAATTTAAAGCCATTTTTGGCCGATTACTATAGTTTTGCTTCAAACCGTATGCTTAAAAAAGAGATGATTACACAAGAGGATTTCGATAATCTGAAACCTGAAATAGAACTTAAAGGCCCTGCAAAAGCATTGATAATTAAAACAGATTCAATACCAGCAGATAGTCTTGAGCTTGAATTGTTAAGATTTTAATGGGAGTAGTAAGGTTAACAAGATTGATTTGAATTCTATTAAGTAGTAAACAAAAAACAAAAACACACAAATAATGAATATAACAGCCGGAAAAACAGACAAGATTATAGATATTTTGCTGGAAGAATTTGGAACAGCCTCTAAAACAAAGGTAAGAAAACTGATTTCAACCGGATGTATCCGATGCAACGGGAAAATTGTTAAACGCAGCGAAACAATTGTTAATGAAGGCGATAGTATTGAATATACAAAATACAAAGAGGATGTAAATAAAGTAAGGCCACCCTACCCTATTCTGTTTGAAGACGATTATCTGGTTGCTATTAATAAACCTGCCGGAGCATTGATGCATGGCGAAACCGGAAAAAATAATCTGTCGGTATTAAAAGCCATGAATCAATATATAAAAGAAAGTTCGAGAGGAAAAAAACATGCCATTATTATTCATCGCCTTGACAGGGAAGTTGCAGGAATTGTAATACTTGCCAAAACTGAAGAGGTTTTAGCAAGCATGAAAGACAACTGGAAAAATACAGAAAAACTTTATTTTGCATTAACAGAAGGTGCACCAACTGTGGATGAAGGTTCAATTACCAGCTGGATTGCCAATGATTTTGAACAAAAGGTAAAATCAGTACCGGAAGGA
>CAIZXK010000012.1 GCA_903936865.1 uncultured Bacteroidales bacterium
ATAACCCAGAACAAAAATAATAATCATTAATATTGCCATTTGTTTTCAATTAAAATTACAACAAAAGAAGCATAAAAATCATTTAGATAAATTAAAAAGAGATTAAAATTGTATAAAAAAGTATTTTATAATAAAAATGTAAGCTTACTTTAAATTAATTTGAAATTGACTGATTTTTTATATTTATTCTGTTAAACATAAGATTAATTATTGTAAAAAGAAGTCACTCTATTCTCCGATTTCTTATATCATTTATGTAATGAATATCATAATGGTTAATTTTAATAAATCTAAAATATGTAAAACATTAATTTTGAAGATAAAGTGCAAACTAATGAATGACCCCATCAGAAATAAGGTAACTGAATATAAGAGACAAAATACACCTGAAGGGAAGACTTTTCTACATAGAAAAAAAGAATATAACCTCGTAAACAAAGGAATAAGCCTGTAACATGAGCATATTGAAATATAAGGAATTTATTTTGTTGTTTTTTGAAATTGCGTTTATATTAGTTTTATATTTGTCGAATAAATAATATGCAACTAAAAAATTCAATAAACTTCTCATAGCATAACCAAATTGAGTGTATATATGCAGTTTTTTAAGACTTGATTTGCAACAAGTTGAATGTAATAAGCAATTTTTATGAAAAAAATAATATTTAGTATTCTGACATTATTCATTATAGAAAGTGTATTTTCTCAAAATAAAAAAATCAATATAGGAATTGATTTTGGCCCTAATTATTCATATTTCAAAAAAAATTCATTTGACAAAAACAGTAATCATCCCGTATTTCGTTTTTCCAGCGGTCTCTCCATTAATTGCCTAATATCCAAACATTTTTCAGTTGAAACAAGTCTTTCTTATGAACAAAAGGGAGACAAAACTGATTATTATCATACTTATTTAGCTTCGGCATTTCCTCCTTTTATTTATGATGAATGGAGATATATTTCTCGTTTTAGTTATTTGACTAATTCAATTTTTCTAAAAGCTACTTTTGGGAAAAAAAATGAATATTTTGTAAATACTGGTGGTTATATTAGTTATTTGTTAAGCAAAAAAATAATAAGGCAAAGCAAGTATTTCCAGGAAGAAATATATGATTATCCTGATTATTCAGATGCATATATTAAACATTATGATTATGGAATAATAGTTGGCATGGGCGTATCACGGTTTATTAATGAAAGAATAGCGATTTCTCTTGAGTTAAGAAATAACATTGGTATTTGCGACATTATGGATCAAGAGAAAGGTTGGAATTATAAAAAAACTTTAAAAACGAACACTTTTAACCTATTGTATGGAGTAAAGTATTTCTTTAAGCTTAGGCAGGCAACAAAATAATACTGTTTACAATCGTGTGGGACTGCCCTGTAGATAATTAGCTATTCAAGGAAAGCTTTTTTAAACGATTTAAATATTGCTTACCGGAATTATATTCGTAATTTTGAAGCTTAAGAGCTTGGGGTAAAGATTCAATAAATGATAGCAAAACAACATAAAATATTTAATCAGGATATAATTAAAAGGCAGTAAACAATGAAAAAAAACAAAATCTTATTCGTGATAATTTTAAGTTTAAGTTTGCTAACTTCATGTAGTGACAGAAAAACAGAAAACAACAAAACATCTCAGCAGGAAACTCCAAAAGCGCTTCAGGATGAAAAACTTGAAATTAAAAGTTATAGCCGTTCCTCATCAGGTGACTTATTAGAAGAACTATATCAGGAACTTGTTGATAAAACACCTGAACTCAAAAAACTGGAAGAAGATATTGATGCTTTCAGTTTAAAACCCAACACACTTAAAAACAAATTCTTACAATACGATAGCAAATCAAACAGCTTTTACAGTTCGGCAAATAATAAAGCTTCTGCAATTACTGACAGCTTACTAAAAATGAAAATAAATACATTTATCACTACAAGTAGCAAACAATATACAGCTAAGACAGCAGAACTGAATTCGTTTTTAAATCAAATTTCCAACAATGTTACTACACTTAATGACAAGCATAATGTACTAAAAATCGTTTTAACACTACCGTTAATTGAAAAATATCAATCCGATAACAAGCCTGATAAAAAAGAATTCCTGAATTTGATAAAAGAACAGGAATATTTAGTTAAAAACTCAGAAAATTTAACTCCAAAATACTAATCGGGACTTCTAAAAAATGCAGTAATTAATCGAATAGACTCCCCTACCCTAATTAAACAAAAACTCACTTTAAATACATTTTATTTTACTTACTGGAATTAAATTGTAATTTTGATGTTTATAAAGAGTTTGTGATTTTTCTGTAATTTCAGTCAAAATCAATATTACATATTAATATTCATCGGGAACACTCTTAATATCGTTGCTGATTATATGATAAGGAAACTAACAAAAACAAAATAACCTGTAAAATAATGGAACACACAGATAATTATTTAGAATTACATTATATTCAGAGAAGTAACTGGCTTAGAGCAGCAGTTTTGGGAGCAAATGATGGTATATTATCAACAGCCAGTCTTGCCATAGGAATTGCAGCAGCAAGTAATCTGAGAGAACCCGTAGTACTTGCCACAATAGCAGGATTAGTAGCAGGTGCATTGTCAATGGCTGCCGGAGAATATGTATCTGTAAGCTCCCAAACAGATGTGGAAAAAGCTGATATTGTGCGCGAAATGCGCGAATTAAGAGATATGCCCGAATTAGAGCTACAACGATTAGCTGAAATTTATGAAAAAAGAGGGTTAAATAAAGAAACAGCATTAACTGTTGCAAAAGAATTAAGTGAACATGATGCGTTAGGTGCTCATATGAGAGATGAATTGGGTATAAATGAAATAAGTCAGGCAAAACCCATTCAGGCTGCTTTTGCTTCGGGTTTAGCTTTTACTGTTGGTGGAGTAATGCCACTTTTGGTTACTCTTCTAATGCCTTTGAAAAACATGGAATATTCACTTTATATATTTGCTATCATATTCCTTGTTATTCTTGGTTCATTAGCAGCCAAAACAGGTGGTTCAAGTATAAAAAGGGCAGTAATCAGGATTACATTCTGGGGTACAGCAGCTATGGGTTTAACTGCTCTGGCAGGATATATATTTGGTGTAAGTATTGGATAAAAATTTGTCTTTACTTCAATTAATTAAAGCTAAAAAGCTTACATAAAAAACAA
Source organism: uncultured Bacteroidales bacterium (assembly GCA_903936865.1). Lineage (GTDB taxonomy): Bacteria > Bacteroidota > Bacteroidia > Bacteroidales > JACABE01 > JACABE01. The sequence continues at coordinate 3,186 of CAIZXK010000012.1, forward strand.
TAGGAACCTATAGTAAAGCAATTCGCTTTTTACAGACATTTACAGATTTCTAAATAGCTGGTTATCAATATATCTACATTGATCGTGTGAGTTTTACTACAATACAATCTACTTTTAGGAAAGGAATGTTTTTTAATAAACTCGTCATTTTCATATATCTGTGAATTATATAAATTTCAATAATTTTTGTGTAATACTTTTTTTATAAAAACACTGCATCTTTGTATTGTTCTGTATCTGTTGTAAAAATAAGCAAAGGACAAACAAAACACATTCAGTTTTATAAAAATCAGTAAAAAATGAAAACAATAAACATAAATGGTAAAAATCAACCTCTTCAGAATTGGCAGGATCATTTTACAGGTCATCATCTCAATAAAGGTTCATGGAGAAAAATACATCATTCCTGGGTTTTCTGGGTTTTCTTTATTCTCACTTTATCAGCCATTGCATATTATGTAATGAGTGTTGACTTTGCATTTGCACCCCGCAAGCAATCTAAACCTCCAATTCAAACAACACTATAAATAGTTTTTCTTGTTTCCGCAAGTTTAGTATTAACTGATTAATAGTCAATAAATGACATAAATTACTGATATAATTAAAAACTTATCTTACAATTAGCCATCGGATGACTTGCAGAAATAAGCTTATTCATTACATTTTAAAAAAATTTTTCAGATAATGGAATTTTACAAAGAAAATATTGAAAAAGTTATAAAAGAATTTAACAGCAATACCAAAGACGGACTCAATGACAGTAAAATTAAACAATCGAGGCAAAAGTATGGTAATAATGTTTTGAAAACAACACATACTATCAGTGCTTTTAAAATCATTTTACGACAATTCATTAGTCCACTTGTTTTAATTTTAATAGTTGCATCTGCTGTATCATTTTATTTAGGACAGTTTCGCGATGGATTAATCCTGATTATAATTGTTATTGTAAATGCATTAATTGGCTTCTACCAGGAATGGAAATCTGAAAATATACTGGCTTCGCTTAAAAATTTGGTTGTTAATAAATGTAATGTAATAAGAACCGGAAAGGTAATTGAAATTCCTGTTGAAGAAATTGTACCAGGTGATATTGTAAAACTAACAGAAGGAGAAGGTATTCCTGCCGATATCCGCCTTCTAACATCCGATAATTTTTCAACTAATGAATTTATTCTCACAGGAGAATCGTTGCCATCAAACAAAGAACATTTATTTACTACAGATAAAACCCTTGTATTTTCAGAAATTAAAAATTGCATTTACATGGGTACCACTGTTGCAAGAGGTGAAGCAACGGGTATTGTTTACGCTACAGGAATACTAACAGAAATTGGTAAAATAAATACAAGTTCTCAACAGATAAAATTGGTAAAAGCACCTGTTCAGATTGAAATTGCTGATGTAGCAAAAAAACTTACTTATATAACTCTGATAATTGCCGCTGTTCTTTTTGCTTCGCGTTTGCTTATGAAAGATACTATTGCAATGGCACTTGTTTTTTCGGTAAGTGTTGCTGCTGCAATGGTACCCGAAGGGCTTCCTGCACAAATTTCGATGGCATTATCGCTTGCAGTTGGACGATTAGCTAAAAGAAAAGCAATTGTAAAAAAGATAGCTTCATCACAAACATTGGGTTCGGCTACCGTAATTGCATCTGACAAAACAGGAACTATTACTAAGAACGAAATGACAATTACCTCCTGTTTTTTTAACGGGGAATTATTCACTGTAAACGGATTGGGTTATGAACCTGTTGGCAATATTACTGACGAAAAAAATGAAGTCTTAAAAAAAACGTCATTAGGAGATTTGAAAATCTTTTTCCTTTCAGGCTTTCTTTCATCTACAGGAAGATTAAGTCCACCTGATAAAAATCATAAATCATGGTACTCTATCGGCGATCCAACAGAAACCTCATTTTCCACATTGGCAATGAAAGCCGGATTTAAGCCAGATGAAATTGAAAAGAATTATCCTCTTATTAAAGCATTTGCTTTTGATTCATTTCGCAAAAGAGCAACCATTATTCGATCACATAAAAAGAAAGTTATTTCATTTGTAAAAGGTTCCATTGAGTCGGTGCTTGAAATATCTACTAAAATCATAACCAATGGTAAAATAACAGAATTTACAGCTGCCAGAAAAAAGGAAATACTAAAAATGTCGGCTACATATTCAGAACAAGCACTTCGCGTAATTGCAATCGGATTCAAAGACCTTGAAAACAAAAAGGAATTTAGTGTTGAAGAAGCAGAAAATAATATCACTTTTGCCGGATTTGTAACCATGTTCGATCCGCCTAATAAGGAAGTGAAAGCTGCTATTGCATCTGTTTTTAAAGCTCATATTAAAGTATTTATTATAACAGGTGATAACGAAGTAACAGCAAGAGCCATATCGAAAAACATCGGACTAATGAATGAAAATGATGCTTTCCCAATAATCGTTAAAGGCGAAGATTTACAATCCATAAAAAATGGAGAACTAAAAAAGATTTTTAAAAACAGAGCAGTTATATTTTCAAGAGTTTCACCTGATGATAAATTCCGTATTGTAGATTTGCTGATGAAGCAGGGCGAAATTGTTGCAGTAACCGGTGATGGTGTAAACGACACCTTAAGTCTGAAGAGAGCCGATATTGGAATTGCCATGGGTAAAAACGGTTCAAAAGTAGCTCAGGAAGCCGCCAATATGATATTGCTTGACGATAATTTTTCTACCATTGTTGTAGCAATTAAAGAGGGAAGAACCATTTTTCGCAACCTGGAAAAGACAATAATATCAAATCTGGGATCAAATGTAGCAGAACTTACCTGCGTTCTTATAGGTTTTGCAGGTGTTTTCTTTGGATTGCCAATTCCAATTTTAGCCTTGCAGATTTTATTGATAGATATTGTAGGTGAAATGTTCCCACTGATTATGCTAACCTATGATCCTCCTGAAAAAAGTATAATGGAAAACCCACCCCGAAATCCAAAAGATAAAATACTAACCAATGATACCATGAAAGGAATTGCTTTTTCAGGTATTATAATGGGTATAATAGCTTATGGTGCATTTCTGTATTCATATTTAAACAATCAAAATATGCCGCATCAATACGAAAAAGCAATTACTATAACTTTTATTTCAGTTATTTTCGGACAGTTTGCCAATCTGCTTTCCCGAAGGACTTATGACATAGCTATCGGGAAATATCTTTTTTCAAATATAAATCTTTTACTGGCAATATTATTCTCAGTATCGTGTATCATATTAATCGTTTATGTACCTGTGTTTAATTTGTATTTCCATACATCACCATTAACTGTTGCCGATTGGATTTTGCCAATAGGCACCGGAATCATTTGCCTAATAATATATGAAGTTAAGAAATTTCTTAATTTGAAAAAGAGATTAAAAAATATAAAATGATGATTTTTTATTGAGATAATAATGCATTCTTTTTAAAACCACTATATAAACAGCAAACCTTTTTATAAGTTATTTTTTATTTATTTGTAATGCTTCAAATCCGTATATCATTGGATGACAATATGATTATCTATAATAGAATGAACCCTAAAATAAAAATGCACTTTTATTAAATAAATGAATTTCCATATACTAAATAGTTGCAGTAAGTATCACTATAAAAACAGTTAATTACTTCATACTGAAACAAATTTAATATTTGAATTATTAAAGAATTTTTTGCAATTATTTTAATAAAATTTTCAAGATTAGATAACGGGTTTCATTTTATCAGTACGTGGATCTCTGACCAAAAAATATATAAACCAAGTGCCGTTTGAAACCTTGATCTTAGGTATTGTAGCTAATTTTCTACGCATAAAATATGTTTATTATATCCCCCCGACACAAGAAACATACTTTTAATGCATATTTTCTATAAAAGCACTTACAATAGAAAAATATCTTTTGTAAGTGCTTGAATTTTAGTTTTCTACAAACCTTTTGGGTAGATGATGGGGTTCGAACCCACGACTTTCAGAACCACAATCTGATGCTCTAACCAGCTGAACTACATCTACCATTTTAAGAAGTGCAAAAGTACTACTTTATTTTTATTTTACCAAAAATAAAAAGATAATAAATTTATATTTTTGAATGAAAAATCTGAATGAAAAATTGTTTCATTATAAAATATTATTATATCTTTGTTAACTAATTAACAAATTGGTTAAATTAAAATAAATCATACATTTAATACTTCAAAAATATGAAAAAACATAATTTTAATGCCGGACCTTGTATTTTGCCAAAGTCAGCAATTGAAAATACAGCAAAAGCTGTGTTAGAACTAGATGGAATCGGAATGTCATTAATTGAAATTTCACACCGTAGTAAAGAATTTCAAGCAATTATGGACGAAACAGTTGCTTTGTTCAAGGAACAATTAAACATCCCTGAAAACTATCATGTATTATTTTTAGGAGGTGGTGCTAGTTTGCAATTTTGCATGATTCCATTTAACCTTTTAAATAAAAAAGCAGCTTATCTGGAAACCGGAGTTTGGGCAAAAAAAGCCAATAAAGAAGCTAAATTATTTGGGGAAGTTAATATAGTTGCTACATCTGCTGACAAAAATTTCAGCTATGTTCCAAAAAATTACACCATTCCTGCTGATGCTGATTATTTCCACATTACTACAAACAATACTATTTACGGTACCGAATTGCATACAGATATTGATAGCCCTGTAACCTTAATTGCCGATATGTCATCAGATATTTTAAGTCGTCCGGTTGATGTTTCAAAATATGCTATGATTTATGGTGGTGCTCAAAAAAACTTAGGACCTGCTGGTGTTACTTTTGTCATTATTCGTGAAGATATTCTTGGAAAAGTTGAAAGAACAATCCCAACAATGTTAGATTACAGAACACATATCAAAGAAGGCTCTATGTTCAACACTCCTCCTTGTTTTGCAATCTTTACCGTTAGAGAAACATTGAGATGGATAAAATCGTTGGGTGGTGTAGAAAAAATATACGAAATGAATAAGGCAAAAGCCAATTTACTTTATAATGAAATTGAACGCAATTCAATGTTTATGGGTACTGCCGAAAAAGAAGATCGCTCTTTAATGAACATTTGTTTTGTTATGACTGAAAATTATAAAGAAAAAGAAGATGCATTTATGGAATTTGCAAAGTCTAAAGGAATGATTGGCATTAAAGGACATCGCTCTGTTGGTGGTTTCCGTGCTTCTACTTACAATGCTTTACCAATTGAAAGTGTACAGGCTTTAGTGGATTGTATGCAGGAATTTGAAAAAAACAACGCATAATATTTTAATGATTTTTTAAAAGGTTGAAAAGTAATTTATTGCTTTTCAACCTTTTCTCTTAACAAAAAACAAAAACATAAAAACATGACAAAAGTATTAGTAGCTACCGACAAACCATTTGCAAAAGTTGCAGTGGAAGGTATAAGGAAAATTGTGGAAGGAGCAGGTTTTGAACTTGTTCTCTTAGAAAAATACACAGCACAATCTGATTTTATAAATGCTATAGCAGATGTTGATGCTGTGATTATCAGAAGTGATATTGCAGATAAAGAAGTAATAACAGCAGGAAAAAATTTAAAGATTATTGTTCGTGCTGGTGCAGGTTATGATAATATTGATTTAGCTGCATGTACAGAAAATGGAGTTATTGCAATGAATACTCCGGGACAGAATTCTAATGCTGTTGCTGAATTGGCTTTGGGAATGATGATATTGGCAGCACGTAATAATTATGATGGAAGTTCGGGAACTGAATTGAGAGGCAAAAAGTTAGGAATCCATGCTTATGGTAATGTTGGTAAATATGTTGCTGAAATTGCCAAAGGATTTGGAATGGATATTTATGCTTATGATCCTTATGTTTCAAAAGAATTAATGGAAAAAGATGGTATCAGATGTTTAAATTCAGTTGATGAATTATATACAACTTGCCAATATATTTCGTTGCATATTCCTGCAAATGAAAAAACCAAGAAATCAATCAGTTTTGAATTATTATCAAAAATGCCAAAAAATGCTTGTTTGGTAAATACTGCACGTAAAGAAGTAATTGATGAAGAAGGATTATTAAAGACATTTACAGAAAGAGCTGATTTTAAATATGTTTCGGATATTGAACCTGGATGTAAGTCAGAAATTACAGAAAAGTTTGCAGGTCGTTACTTCTTTACTCCTAAGAAGATGGGAGCTCAAACATCTGAAGCAAATGTAAATGCTGGTTTGGCTGCTGCAAATCAAATTGTAGGATTTATTAAAAATGGAGATAAAACTTATCAGGTTAATAAATAAAAAATAAGCAATTTTGCATAATTAAAATTTCTAATAATTAAAAAAGCCATCTCATATTGAGGTGGCTTTCTTTTTAAATCAAAATAATCAACATATATCAACCCAAATAAGATTGTAAAATCTTACTTCGGGATGTATTTTTAAGCCTTCTGATGGCTTTTTCTTTAATCTGACGAACTCTTTCACGTGTAAGATCAAATTTTTCTGAAATTTCTTCGAGAGTTAATTGCTGAAATCCATTTAGGCCGTAGAAATAACGTATTACATCGGCTTCTCTTTGAGTTAATGTTGATACAGCTCTTTCGATTTCTTTACGAAGTGAATCATAAATTAAACCTGTTTCAGGAGTAGGATTGTCATCTGTTTTAAATACATCAAGCATGGTTGTGTCTTCCTCCTGAACAAGAGGAGCATCCATTGAAAGGTGTTTTCCTGAATGACGCATTGATTCTCTTACTTCACTTTCAGAAATCTCAAGTAAGTTAGCTATTTCTTCTTCATTTGGAGCACGTTCAAATTCTTGTTCCAAATGTGCAAATGCTTTATTTATTTTATTGATTGACCCTAATTTATTTAAAGGTAATCTAACAATTCGCGATTGTTCTGCTAAAGCTTGTAAAATAGATTGACGAATCCACCATACAGCATAAGAAATAAATTTAAAACCACGGGTTTCGTCAAAGCGTTGTGCTGCTTTAATTAAGCCTAAATTTCCTTCATTTATTAAATCAGGTAAACTTAATCCTTGGTTTTGATACTGTTTTGCTACAGAAACAACAAATCGAAGATTGGCATTGGTTAATTTTTCCAATGCAGCCTGATCTCCGGCTTTAATTTTTTGTGCCAAAAGTACTTCCTCTTCAACCGAAATCAATTCCACACGTCCAATCTCCTGCAAATACTTGTCAAGAGAAGCTAATTCCCGGTTGGTTACCTGTTTAGTAATTTTTAATTGCCTCATTTTTAATATTGATTAATGAAAAGCTAAGTTATTACGTTAATATTATTAAATAGTTACAATAAAATGTATGATTTTGAAAATAAAATGCTGCACATATATAAATATATATAGTACAGCATTTAATACATTCTCTTTTGTTTATTTATTTCTTTCAGGACGAGGTAATAAAACCTTGCGGGAAAGCTTAAGTTTACCGGTTTTCTTATCTATTTCAATAAGTTTTACCTGTATTTCGTCTCCAACCTTTAATACACTTTCAACGTTTTCCAAACGAGTCCAGTCAACTTCTGAAATATGTAATAAACCATCTTTTCCAGGTAGTATTTCTACAAATGCGCCAAAAGGCTGGATATTCTTAACAATACCAGTATATATTTCGTTTATTTCTGGTAAAGTTGTAATACCTTTTATTCTTTTCAAAACAGCATCTATTGAAGACTTGTCAACGGCTACGATATCAATAACACCGTAATCTCCAACTTCTTCAATTACTATAACGGAATTGGTTTCCCTTTGCATTTCCTGAATAACTTTTCCACCAGTGCCAATAATTGCACCAATAAATTCTTTTGGAATAGATATCTGAACTATACGAGGTACATGAGGTTTGTAATCTTCACGTGGTTCTGTAATTACTTTTGCCATTTCGCCAAGAATATGCAATCTTCCTTCCTTAGCTTGCTGCAAAGCTTCAGCTAAAACCTGATGTGATAATCCATCAACTTTAATATCCATCTGACAGGCTGTTATGCCATCTTTTGTTCCTGTAACTTTAAAATCCATATCACCTAAATGATCTTCGTCACCCAAAATATCGGAAAGAACTGCATATTTACCTGTTGAAGGATCTGTAATTAAACCCATAGCAATTCCTGAAACTGGCTTCTTAATTTTAACTCCAGCATCCATTAATGCTAAAGTTCCAGCACAAACTGTTGCCATAGATGAAGAACCATTTGATTCTAAAATATCTGACACAATACGAACAGTATATGGATTTTCATCAGGAAGTACAAACTTTAATGCTCTCATTGCAAGATTTCCATGGCCAATCTCTCTGCGACCTGTACCTCTGTTTGGTCTAACTTCACCTGTTGAAAATGAAGGGAAATTATAATGAAGAATAAAATCATTTTTACCTTCAAAAACCACACCATCAATTATTTGTTCGTCTAATTTTGTTCCAAGGGTAATAGTAGTAAGAGATTGAGTTTCACCACGTGTAAAAACAGCTGACCCATGAGCTGAAGGCAAATAATCAGTTTCGCACCATATAGGCCTGATTTCATTTAATTTTCTTCCATCCAAACGGATTCTTTCATTAAGAATTACATCTCTAACTGCATCCTTATGAATATCATGAAAATAACGATTTATCTGGAAATCTTTTCCTTCTTTTTCTTCATCAGATAAAGATTCAACAAATGCAGTTTTAACAGCTTCAAATAATTCAGCACGTAAGTGCTTATTTGCGTTACCTTGTTTTGCAATATCATATAACTGTTGATAAACAGCTTTTTTCATTTTTTCTTTTAAGTCGAAATCATTATTTTCATGGCAATATTCACGTTTTTGTGTTTTTCCTACCATCTCTGTTAATTCCAACTGAGCCTGACATTGAATTTTGATGGCTTCGTGAGCAACTCTCAACGCTTCAATCATATCAGATTCCTGAACTTCTTTCATTTCACCTTCTACCATCATTATATTATCAATTGTAGCAGCAATCATCAAATCAAGATCTGCTTTTTTGATATCTTCAATTGAAGGATTTATAATAAATTCGCCATTTATTTTTGCTACTCTTACTTCAGAAATAGGTCCATTGAAAGGAATATCTGAAACAGCTAAAGCAGCAGATGCAGCCAGTGCAGCCAGTGCATCTGGAGCTGTATTTTTCTCTCCTGAAATTAAAGTAATTTGTACTTGTACCTCTGCATGAAAATCATCTGGGAAAAGTGGGCGTAAAGCTCTGTCAACCAAGCGGGAAATTAAGATTTCATATTCAGATAGACGAGCTTCTCTTTTAAAAAAGCCACCAGGGAAACGTCCCAAAGCAGCGTATTTCTCTTGATAATCTACCGATAAAGGCATAAAATCAACATTTTCAGCAGCATTTTTCTTGGCAACAACAGTTGCTAATAGCATGGTGTCACCCATTCTAACAACAACAGCACCATCAGCTTGCTTTGCTAATTTACCGGTTTCGATGGTAATAAATCTACCATCTTTTAATTCAATTTTTTTATTAATTGCTTGCATAATAAAGCTTTATAATATATTTAATACAAAAAAAGGCAATTGATAACTCTAATTGCCTTTAAAGATTTTCTTAAAAGTAACACTTATTATTTTCTAATGTTCAGCTTTTTGATAATTTCTCTATATCTTTCGATATTTCTATCTTTTAAGTAAGCCAATAATTTGCGTCTTTTGCCTACTAATAAAACCAATGAACGTTCTGTAGCAAAATCCTTTCTGTTTACTTTTAAATGTTCTGTCAAATATTTGATTCTATTTGTAAATAAGGCTATTTGACCTTCGGTTGAACCAGTGTCAAACTCTGATTTGCCGTACTCTTTAAAAATTTCTTTTGTATTTCCAGTTTTAAATTGCATATCTAAGATATATTTTGTTTTGACCTAAAAATGAGTTTGCAAAAATAAACAATTTTTCAATACAAATCTCATTTTTCCTATTTTTTTTATCTTTAATTTATTTTTTATTTATTATTCATATTTTCAATAAATTAAATTCTCTATTGACAGGATTAATTTATTAAACATTCTAACTTGGAAAAATGTTTTAATTTTGTAAAAAAAATATTGATGAACATTATTATAACAGGTTGCAGTAAAGGTATCGGACTCGAACTTGCCAAATTATTTTGCAAAGATACAGATAATTTTGTGATTGGAATTTCCAGAACAAAAATTGAGAAGTCATTAATAAAAGAATTAGGAAACAATAGTGTTTTTGTTCCTATATCATATGATTTACAAAATATTACAAAAGATTTATATGATAAAATTTTCATGGAAATCAAAACGGTTGATGTATTGATAAATAATGCAGGCTTACTGATTAACAAATCTTTTGAAGAATTAAATGATACTGATTTTGATGATATGTTTAATGTTAATGTAAAATCTGTTTTTAAGTTGATTCAAATGTTATTACCTCATTTTTCTAATAATTCTCATATTGTGAATATAAGTAGTATGGGTGGATTTCAGGGAAGTGCAAAATTTAAAGGATTATCACTTTATAGTTCTAGTAAAGCAGCATTGAATATTTTAACAGAATGTATGGCTGAAGAATTTAAGGAAATGAATATTAAGGTTAATAGTTTATCTTTAGGAGCAGTAGATACAGAAATGTTAAGGTTAGCATTTCCTGGTTATAAAGCACAGCTTAATCCAATTGAAATGGCGGATTATATTAAAAAGTTTGCCGAAAATTCTCATCATTATATGAATGGCAAAATCATACCAGTTTCAATTTCAACACCTTAAAACATTATACATAATGGGATATAAAAGTGGAGAAATTAGTCACACAGGTGTTATCAAATCAATAGATGGAAATAATATTAAAGTGATGATACTATCGAAATCAGCCTGTTCTCAATGCCATTCTAAAGGAATGTGTAATATGTCTGAAATGGAAGAAAAAATTATTGATATATATCATAATGATAATATCAGATATAATGTTGGTGATAATGTTGAGGTTGTGATGAGCCTGAGTATGGGAAATAAAGCAATCCTTTTAGGTTATGGAATTCCATTCATCGTTTTATTTTCAAGTATCATTATTTTTAATAAGATTATTAACAATGAAGGATTTGCAGGTTTAATCACAATATTGGTATTAATTATTTATTATTTAATTCTATCAATTTTCCGTAAACGTATCAGCAAAACTTTTACTTTTAAAATAAATCGAATTTGATTTTAAGTATATCTTAAAAATTGATTTTATATAATTTTTTTCTTAAAAAACTTATTATACATTACATAATTGCTGATTTTCAATTTATTAACTTCATATAATTTGAAATTAATCTTCCTTAAATTTGTTTCAACTTATTAATTGAATTTTTTATTACATTTTTTAAATAATCTTTTGTTAAATTTATAACAATTCTAAATTAGAACATAAACTCCAACATATCAAATATATACACAAAATGTTTTTTTCAAAACCAAGCTGTTATTTGATTAATTACCTGAAATAGTGGAAGTTTCATAAAAAGAAAAAAAAGATAAATATCACTTAAATATTGATATTTGTTTATAATTTTGCGATAATTTTTAATGTATGTCTTATTTTAAATTAATAAGGAGATTTTTAAGTGAATCAAGTACTAATTTATTCCATTATTTCAATTAGCTCAATCGGAGCATTAGCTGCAGTAATACTTTACTTTGTAGCTCAGAAATTCAAGGTTTTTGAAGATCCAAAAATTGACGAAGTTGCAGATAAATTACCAGGTGCAAATTGTGGAGGTTGCGGTTTTGCAGGTTGTAGAAATTTTGCTGAAGCAATTGTAAAAGCAGGTAACATGGACAAATTAAATTGCCCTGTTGGTGGGAATGCTCTCATAAAGGAAATTTCTCCAATTTTAGGTATTGAGGCAATTGAGAGAGAAGCACAAATAGCGGTAGTAAGATGCAATGGTTCAAAGATTAAAGCACCAAAAAAAGTTGAATATGATGGTGCTGCCACTTGTACATTTTCTCATAATTTATTTGCTGGCGAAAGTGGATGTCCTTTTGGATGTTTGGGCTTGGGAGATTGTGTTGTTTCCTGTAAATTCGATGCAATATACATTGATGACAATACTGGATTACCAGTTGTAAGCAATGAAAAATGTGTTGCTTGCGGTGCATGTGTAAAAGCTTGTCCAAGAAGTATAATCGAGCTGAGAAATAAAGGTAAAAAAGACCGTAGAATCTTTGTATCCTGTATTAATCAGGAAAAAGGAGCACCAGCAAAAAAGAACTGCGATGTTGCATGCATAGGATGCGGTAAATGTGTAAAAGCATGTGATTATGAAGCCATTATTTTAAAAAATAATTTAGCCTACATTGATTATGAAAAGTGTAAACTTTGCAGGAAATGTGTTGAGGAATGTCCAACTGGTGCAATAATCGAACTCAATTTTCCTCCCCGCAAAGAGAAAAGTATTAAAACTGAAACAGTAAATTCTGAATTATAGTATTTTATATAATCATTAAAATAGAGGAGGAAAAGAATTGAAAACCTTTAAAATTGGTGGTATTCATCCTGAAGAAAATAAACTTGCTTCAAGCAAAGCAATTGAAATGCTTGAAATACCTCAGAAAGTATGTATTCCTGTTACTCAGCATTTAGGAACTCCATCCACTTTAGTTGTTGAAAAAGGAGCTTTTGTTAAAGTAGGTCAGCTGATTGCAAAAAGTGATGCATTTATATGTGCAAATGTCCATTCTTCTGTATCAGGTAAAGTTTCAAAGATTGAAACAGTTACAGATACAAGTGGTTATAAGAAAACTTCTGTAATAATAGATGTTGAGGGTGATGAATGGGAATCTTCAATTGACCGTTCGTCAGTTGTAAAAAAAGAAATCATTTTATCTAAGGAAGAAATTGTTGCAAAGATAAAAGATATGGGAATTGTTGGTTTAGGTGGTGCTACATTTCCAACCCATGTTAAGCTAATGGTTCCTCAAGGTAAAAAGGCAGAGGTTCTTATAATAAATGGAGTTGAATGCGAACCTTATCTTACTTCCGATCATAGGGTAATGTTGGAAAAAGGAGCAGAAATGCTGGTTGGTATAACAATTCTGATGAAAGGTTTGGGTGTTGAAAAAGCCATGATTGGAATTGAAAACAACAAATCAGATGCTATCCAGTATTTACAAAGTATAGCAAGTGATTTCAAAGGAATTGAAGTACATGCCTTAAAAGTTAAATATCCACAGGGAGCTGAAAAACAATTAATAAAAGCACTAATCAATCGCGAAGTTCCTGCGGGAAAGCTACCAATAGAAGTTGGTTGTGTTGTAAGTAATGCAGGTACTGCTTTTGCTGTTTATGAGGCCATACAGAAAAATAAGCCACTTTTTGAAAGAGTTGTAACAATTACAGGTAAATCTGTTAAAAATCCTTCCAATTTTATGGTTAGAATTGGGACTTCAGTTAATGAGCTTATTGAAAAAGCTGGTGGATTACCTGAAGATACAGGAAAAATAATTAGTGGTGGACCTATGATGGGAAAGGCATTGAATTCTCTTGAAACACCTGTTGTAAAAGGAACTTCCGGTATCCTGATAATGACAAAGAAAGAATCAAAACGAGTTGAAATTCAAAATTGTATCCGTTGCGGTAAGTGTATTACTGTTTGTCCAATGGGTTTAGAACCTTATTTATTGGCACAAGTAGCAGAAAATACAAATTATGAAGCTGCTGAAAAGGAAAGAATTATGGATTGTATTGAATGTGGCAGTTGTCATTATAAATGCCCATCAGGGCGTCCTTTATTGGATTACTTAAGGATTGGAAAAAACAAGGTAGGTCAGAATATTAGAAACAGAGCAAATAATTAAAAAATGAGTTTACTAACAGTTTCAGGTTCTCCTCATGTGCATGGAGACCAATCATTAAAAAAAATAATGTGGGGTGTGGTTTTGGCAATGATTCCTGCTATGCTGGTATCATTCTGGTATTTTGGTTTACCTGCTATAATAATTACACTTACCGCAGTAATTTCCTGCTTGATATTTGAATACTTGATTCAAAAGTATTTGTTAAAAGAAAAAACTTCAATTACAGATGGATCAGCTGTAATAACCGGAGTATTGCTTGCTTTTAACGTTCCGAGCAGTCTTCCGTTATGGCAAATGGTTATCGGAGCTTTAGTTGCCATAGGTATTGCTAAAATGTCGTATGGCGGACTTGGAAAAAACCCTTTTAATCCGGCGTTGGTTGGTCGTGTTTTTCTTTTAATATCATTCCCTGTTGACATGACTTTATGGCCATTACCTAAACCAATATGGTCTTTAGTTGATGCTGTTACCGGACCCACTTCTTTAGGCATTTTAAAAGAAGGAATAGGAAAAGGCGATACAATATCTCAACTTGCTTCGGAATTACCATCTTTACAAAATTTATTTATTGGTGGAGTTGGCGGTTCGTTAGGAGAAGTTTCTGCAGCTGCAATTATTCTGGGTGGATTATATATGATTTTCAAAAAAATAATTAGCTGGCATATACCTGTTTCCTTTATAGCAACAGTTGCAATATTTACAGGAATCATGTGGCAGGTTAATCCTGAACATTATATTAATCCAATGTTTCATTTACTGGCTGGTGGTTTGATTTTGGGAGCTATTTTTATGGCAACCGATATGGTAACATCTCCAATGACTTACAAAGGAATGATACTCTACGGAATTGGTTGTGGTGTACTAACAGTTCTTATCAGATTATGGGGTTCATATCCTGAAGGGGTTTCATTTGCAATTTTGATTATGAATGCAGTAGTTCCATTAATTAATAAAGGTTTCAAACCTAAAAGATTTGGGGAGGTAGTAAAATAATGGCAAAGTTAGAATCAAATTTAAAAAACATGGTACTTTCCCTGGTATTTATATCTATGGGAATGTCAGCGGCTTTGGGTTATGTATATTTGTTAACCAAAGAACCTATCGAAAAAGCCAATAAAGAAAAAGAAGTAAGTGCAGTAAAAATGGTTTTACCCGAATTTGATAATGATCCGGTAAAAGAAATGAAAACCATTGATGGCTTAAGTTTTTATCCTGCCTCTAAAGGTGGTCAATTTATTGGTTGTGCTGTAAATACATTTACTGACAAAGCATTTTCAGGCAAATTTACAATGATGGTTGGATTCTTGCCAGATGGTACTATTAATAAATCTGTAGTTTTAGACCAAAAAGAAACTCCAGGTTTGGGAACCAAAATGAAAGAACCTAAATTCTATTCTCAGTTCGAAAACAAAAAATTTGAAGGAGAATTAAAAGTAAAGAAAGATGGTGGTGATATTGATGCAATTTCAGCAGCAACCATAACATCAAGAGCATATTGCGATGGGATAAACAGAGCATATAAACTTTTCATGAAAGAATTTGCCAATGAGACAAATTCAAATAAAATTGATACTACTACTACTGATAAAGCATTAGAAACTTTAAAAAAGGAGGAATAATATATGAGTAACATGAAACATTTATTAAATGGAATATGGAAAGAAAATCCAACATTGGTTCTGGTTCTTGGTACCTGTCCAACATTGGCTGTTACTACTGCTGCCATGAACGGTTTGGGAATGGGTGCTGCTACGACTTTTGTACTTGTTTTCTCCAATTTATTTATTGCATTACTAAAGAATCTGATTCCTGATAAAGTTCGTATTGCGGCTTTTGTGGTTATTATTGCTTCTTTTGTAACAATTGTTGATTTAACAATGAAAGCTTTTACTCCTGCACTATATGCTGCGTTGGGTGTATTTATTCCATTAATTGTAGTAAATTGTATTATTCTTGGACGTGCTGAGGCTTTTGCTCAGAAGAACAAGCCTATTCCAGCTATTTTAGATGGTATTGGGATGGGAATTGGTTTCACTTTAGCACTTACCATTATGGGATCGGTAAGAGAAATTTTGGGCAATGGTTCTATTTTTGATATTAAACTGGTAAGTGAAAGTACTAAAACTATCTTAATATTTATTTTACCTCCGGGTGCATTCTTCACATATGGTTACTTTATAGCAATTAAAAACAGATTATCAGCAAATAAATAAGAGGAGAACAAACAAATGGATTATATTAATATTATCATATTAGCACTTTTTGTCAACAACGTTGTGTTGGCTCAGTTTTTGGGGATTTGTCCTTTTCTTGGAGTTTCTGCAAAAGTTGAAACTTCAATGGGAATGGGTGCAGCTGTTATTTTTGTAATGGCTTTAGCAAATTTTGTAACATACATGATTTACTTTTTTGTATTAAAGCCTCTGAATATTGAATTTATGCAAACCATCTCCTTTATTTTGGTTATTGCGTTTCTGGTACAGGTTGTTGAACTCATTTTGAAAAAAGCAGCACCTTCCTTATATCAGGCACTGGGAATCTACTTACCACTGATAACAACTAACTGTGCTGTTTTGGGTATTGCTATCCTAGCTGTTCAGAAAAATTACAACATGGTAATGAGTGTTGTATATGCAAGTGCAATTGCAGTTGGTTTTACTTTAGCAATGGTTTTAATGGCAGGAATCCGCGAGCAATTGGAAAATACAGGCTATCCGAAAGGAATGAAAGGATTTCCAATTTCATTAATAACTGCAGGTTTATTATCTTTAGCATTTATGGGGTTTGCTGGTTTGGTTAAATAATCTCAAACTTATATTATAAAAAAAAGGATTGGCAGTTTGTGTCAATCCTTTTTTTTTGTTTTTTATTCGTAAAAGCAAAATCACGATTTCTGTTTACGCTTTTATAGAATCTTTTGCAGACTTGTTCTTTTCTTCAAAACTTTTAATTAAATCTTCTGTAGGGATACCCAAATGCTCAATTGCAGCTTTTGCTGATGATACCAACTCGTCTTCTGGATACTTGCTGATAAACTCTTTGTAAGCATCTTCAGCTTTTTTAAGCTCATTCGTCATATTTTCATAAATAAACGCTTTTAAAAACAAACAATCCGGAATCTTTGAAAAATCAGGATAATCTGCTCTTATTCTGTCTAATAAACCAATAGATAATTCATACCTGGAAATATTCATTGAAATATCCGATGCTTTAAATAAATAAATGGGAGCCAAACTATCAGTTTTGTATTGATCAGCGTAACCAACGTACAAATCAATTAATTGCTGTGCTTTTGTGCTGTCGATTTGTGCAGTTGTTGATAAAAGCTCTTTTTCAAGTTGATTGATTTTTGCAATGGATTTGTCTTTTGATGGTTTACAAGCAATTATTGCTAAACCTGTAATTAAAATTAAAGAAATAATTTTTATTTTTTTCATATTGATAAAGATTTATTTATTATTACATTATTTATTCTTTCTGTATTGAAATGGAAATTTCATACGGTAATCCACTTTAATATTCCCCTTTGTAATATCTGTTAATCTACGTTTTAGCAACATTTTTTTTAATGGAGCCAATCTTTCTACAAATAGTATTCCTTCCAGATGATCATATTCATGTTGAATAATTCGAGCTGCCACTCCATCAAACTCCTCTTCTAACTGATTAAATTTTTCGTCGCAATATTGTATCCTTATTTTAGGTTTTCGCAAAACATCCTCACGTATATCGGGAACACTCAGACAACCTTCGTTAAAAGCCCATTCAGTACCTGTTTCCTCAATAATATGAGCATTAATCATCACTTTTTTAAAATCTTTAGTTTCAGGAAAATCTTCCGAATAAGGTGTTGCATCAATAACTAAAAGCCTAATGGATAAATCAACCTGAGGTGCTGCAAGTCCAACACCTTTAGAATAATACATGGTCTCGAACATATTTTTGATTATATTATCCAAATCAGGATAATTTTTGTCAATATCCTGAGCAACTTTTTTCAGAATTGGATGTCCATAAGCAGTAATTGGTAAAATCATTATTTAAAATCTGTTTTTTGTTTCTAAATACGACTGCAAAATAATACAGGCACTAATGGTGTCAATCATTTCCTTATTTTGACGGTCTTTTTTTTTCAATCCGGCTGTTAACATGGTTTGAGATGCTATTTTTGATGTAAAACGTTCATCAATCCTTTTAACTTCAATTTCCGGAAATTGTTTTTTTAATTGTTTAATAAATGGTTCGATATATTTAGCTGATTCAGAAGGCAAATTATTCATCTGTTTAGGTTCTCCAACCACAAAAAAATCAACCTTTTCTTTTGAGATATAATCTTTCAGAAAAATAAGGATATCTTTGGCAGCTACTGTAGTTAAAGAATTTGCAATAAGCTGCAACTCATCTGTTACAGCAATTCCAACTCGTTTCTGACCATAATCTATTGCTAAAATTCTTCCCATTTTTGTTTTTGCAAAATTAGTGGTTTTATTTATACAATTATGAAATTTCATTATATTTTTATCTGTAAATAATAATTTAACTGAAATAGTTAGTTGGAAGTATATTTTGAAATATGGCTTAAAACAACAGATAAACTCATATTTTTAATAAATGCAGTAATTTTTTACAATTCTTTATAAATACTTTATTTATAATACTTTAAAAGAACATTCCATATTTTTAAAAATAAATTTGTTTTTGGGTTAAAAAAATCGTATATTTGTGGTTCTTATCATTTTATTAGCTTATTTTATATAAATCTTATGTAAAATGAAAAAGCTAAATAAATATCATAAAATTTGGGCAATATTAATTATTCTCTCTTTTATTTTTGGTTTTAGTCAAAATATAATTGCCCAGCTTCCTCAAGTTTACGATCTCAGATCATACAATCTTGTAACAGCAGTGAAAAATCAGGATACCTGCGGATCTTGCTGGGCGTTTGCTTCCATTGCATCTATAGAGTCAAGCTTATTAAAAAAAGGAATTGGCACATACAATTTATCAGAGGATAATTTAATTGATTGTCATTCTTTTGATGAAAGTCCTTGTACCGGAGGGAGTTACTACATGGCTAATGCATTGTTTACAAGACATCAAGGCCCATTGCTTACTACCAACGATTCCTATACACCTTTTAGTAAAAATTGTCCATTTTCATATAGTTTGCCACCCTCAATTCCTTTTTATTTAGAAGATATACGATTTCTTCCCAAAAATACAGGAATTGTAAAACAAGCTATTTATAGTAATGGTGCAATTGCAACAACAATGTTTTTTAACATAACTAATTATAATTCAACAACAAATAAATATTATGATAATGTAATTGATTCAACGGATGAAGCTCATTGTGTAACCTTGGTTGGATGGAATGACACCATGTCATTTTCTGGTACTACAAATAAAGGAGGATGGATTGTAAAAGATTCTTATGGTACATCCTGGGCTCAGCAAGGTTTTTTTTATGTTTCTTATTATGATGCTGGTATTTTAACAGAAACTGCTTATTTTCCAACAATATACGATATTCCACTTTCAAGCAATAAATCAAATGTTTATTATCATGACTATTATGGATGGGTTGATAACTATGGCTTTTCTGGTAGTAGTAGTAGTAATATTGCTTATGGTTTAGCTATTTATACCATTACACCATTTTCTGGAGTTGTAGTTCCTCAACAGATAAAAAGAATAGGGACTTATGCTGTTGCAGATAGTACCACAATAACAATTGAAATTTACAAATCATATTCAGGAGGTGCTTTGTCTGATTTAATTGCTTCGAAATCTCAATTTTGTGAATTTAAAGGCTTTTATACACTTTCCTTTTCTTTACCTACAGATACCATTAATACAAATATTTATATAAAAGCCACTTATCAAACACCAACAAATATTACAAAGCCAATTCCTGTCGAAAAGTATGAAGCTTATCATACTACAAATATTTCACTTTCATCTAATAGTTGTTATATAAGTTCAAATGCTCAAAATTGGATACTTACCGGTACTGGAAGCAATTATGCTTTCGATCTCTGCATAAAAATGTTTACGGAGGATGCACCAAAAAGCATTTTAACTTCAAACAAAGATACCATCTGTGCAGGTAGTATGATAAATTTGATTGATTCTACAACAGTTAAGGATAGTATTCAGTGGTTTGTTGATGGTAATTATTATAATAATTCTCAAAATAATAACATCATATTTAATTCATCAGGATTAGTTGATATTTCTTTGGTGGCTCATTTGGGAAAAAATACTGATACATCCCATAAAATCATTTGTGTATTACCTGCTCCCTCAACTCCAAGCATTTCACAATCAGTTGATACGTTGTTTTCTACAACTGCTTCATCATATCAATGGTATGATTCTTTTGGAATACTTTTGAATGATACCAGTCAAAAATACGTACCTTTTCAAAATGGATCATACATAATAAAAATTACAAACCAATTTGGTTGCAGTGCACAATCATCAGCTTATTCTTTTATTTCTTCAAATTGCAATCCTGTCAATATACTAAATCAGCCTTTTCAGTATCAAACATCCTGTACCCCGTCTGTTAGTTTAACTCTCACAACCGTTGCTAATGGTGCAAATCCTATTTCTTATCAGTGGCAATATAAAAAAGACAGCATTTGGGAAAATGTGGTTGATGGTACTCCAAACGGATCATTATATTTCAATAAAAATACAAATTCAATGTCATTAAACGGTATTTATATTGCTGATACACATCAATATCGCTGTATGCTGACAAATTGTGGTGGATTATATTCTGATTCCACAAATGTTGCTAACATCGTTGTATTTGAAAATCCGCAATCTCCTGTTACTTCAGTTACCCAACCAAGCTGTGTTTTAGCAACTGGAACTATAAATATTACAAGTCCAACAGGTTTAGGTATGTCATATAGTATTGACGGAATAAATTACACTAATACTTCAGGTGTATTTTCAACTCTTAATTCTGGCATATATTACATTAAAGCTAAAAATTCAAATGCTTGCATTTCAGACTCAACAAAAGTTGTGATAAATAATCAACCAAATTCACCATCAAAACCAATTGTTAGCATTACTGAACCTGACTGTAATAATGCGACAGCAACAATCAGAGTTATTTCTGATACAACTGGTTTAAGTTTTAGTATAGATAGTATAAATTACAATAATACAAATGGTATTTTCACAAATTTTTCAGCGAATAGCAATTACAGTATAACTGCAATGAATGATAGTGGTTGTATTTCAGAAGCTGCAACAGGAATTATTAACGCACAACCTCAGATTCCTGAAAAGCCTGAAGCAAATGCTGCCTCTTCTATTACAGCAACTGGTTTTACAGCAAATTGGGATACAGTTAGCGGAGCTAACAGCTATTATATTGACATTTCTCAAAGCAATAATTTTACAAATTTTGTTTCGGGATATGAGAATTTGAATGTTTCTTCTGGAAACTGGCAAAATATAATTGGTTTAGTAAGTAATACAAGCTATTATTATAGAGTAAGAGCATATAATTCGCAATGCAGCAGTGGAAATTCTGATTCTATAGTAGTTACTACGCTGAGCCTACCATCTGTCTCGACTTTATCAATGAGTAATATTAAGAAAGATTCTGCACAAAGTGGTGGAAATATTACGGCTGATGGAGGTTCAAATATAACTGCTCGTGGGGTTTGCTGGAATCAAACAGGTAATCCTACAATGGCTGATAATTATACTTCAGATTCCTTGGGTTTAGGAACATTTACTTCAACTATTTCAGGTCTGAATAGTGGCTATACATATTATTTAAGAGCTTATGCAACCAATGCTGTTGGTACAGCTTATGGAAATCAGAATTCTTTTACTACTATTGCCAGCAGCGAATTAACTGTTACTAACAATTACAATTCAGGCTATGGTTCGTTACGTGATGCAATTAAATATATTTCCGATAATGGCAGGATTTTATTTTCTAATTCATTGGATGGTCAAACTATTACTTTGATTTCAGGAACATTATCTGTAAATAAAAATATCACTATAAATAACAGCAATCATAATTCAGGTGTAATTATAAATGGTAGTGGTGATAATATCACAATTCAATCTGGAAATAAAATAATAATTGATAGCAATAGTAAAATAACAGTAAAAGGGACAATAAAAAATAATGCCGGTACAAATGGATTGCAAATTGCATCCGGTGCGTCATTTATACATAATACAACTAATTTACAGGCAACTGCTCAGCTTTACCTCACAAAAGGCTGGCATTTGTTTGGTTCACCTTTTATTAAAAATTTTAATTCATCGCTTTCTAATATTACACCTTTAGGAGGTAGTATTCAAATGAAATCATACAAAAATGGATATGGCTGGATTTCAACGGTTTACTCTCCTTATTTTCAGTTTACACCTAATGTTGGATATGCTGTTAATCCATCAATTACATCAACAGTATCGTTAAGTGGTATTTTGTTTTTAAATCCAACTAATTATTCAAATTTAAATTCTTATCCATATTCATTAACGTATACTTTTTCTTTTTCATCACCTAATGGTTGGAATTTGCTGTCCAATCCTTTCACTTCTTATTTAAACTGGAATTTATTAGGCAAATATAATGTAAGTAATACCTTGTATCTGTGGGATAACACGTTGTATCCATCTATTTCTCCAACAACCAATAATTCTTATTTCAGAACATATAATGGATTATCTAATGTTGGAGTTCCTTCAGGAACTTCTCCATATATTGCACCATTTCAAGGTTTTTTTGTAAAATCTAACTTTCTTTCTCCTAAACTAATTTTTTATTTATCAGCCAGAACTCATAATATTTCAAGCTTTTACAAAAAAAACTCAACCGAAATACTTGTTAGGCTGAAAGTGGAATCAGATGAATGTATAGATGAATTGGTAATTTGCAAAAATCAATCGGCTAAAAATGAATTTGAGGATTATGATTCTGAGAAAATATTAAACGAAAGTTGTTTGGAGTTTTACTCATTAGCTTCAACAGGTGAGAAACTAACAATCAATACAATAAATGACTTCAATATTTCTATCCCGTTGGGATTAAATGAAAATACTAAGAAAAAAACTAAAATTTCGGCTTTTGATTTAGAATCATTTGAAAAAGTTTATCTGGAAGACAGATACAAGTCAAAGCTAATAAGTTTATCTGAAAATGCTGAATATGAATTTGAAAGTAATTTATTTGATAATCAAGGACGTTTCTTTATTAAATTTGAAAACACCTCAATGAATTTAACAAATTCAGAAATTAAAGTTTTTGTAAACGATAATTTTCTAAATATTATAGCACAGACTGGTGAAAATATTGAATTTATAGAAATCTATTCATTAACCGGAAATTGTATTTACAAAACTATCTGCAACTGTAATTTGTTTAAAACAAAATTAGAATTAGCTCCATCAATTTATCTTGTTAAAATCAAAACCACTTTAGGAATTAAAAATGAGAAAGTTAGCTGGAAATAGAGTTTTCAGTTACTATTGTGAATCTTTTTAAATTATTAAAAACTTTATCTTATTGATAAATAATTTATCAAAACAGGAATTGCTTTTGCAGTGTAATATATATTGAGTAAAGTTTTGGATGACAATAACTTTATTAGTATTCCTTTAAATTCAATGATGATAAAAAGCAACTAATTTTCGTTTTTATAGTTACATATCAACGCTTACTTTTCTTTCATTTTAATCTTTTTTCCAATCGTAATATTTTAGTTTTTCATAAAGTGTTATTGGTTGTCTGATGGATTTAAAAACAAAAAATGCAGTTTTAATAATTTTTAAATAGGCTAAAAAACATCAAATTTTATACTTTTGCAAAATTATATTTTCTATGAAAAATTTCTTAATATCCTTATTAAAATACGTTACTTTTTGGTTTGCAATTTTTTTTCTGCAACGCAATATCTTCCTTTTCTATTTTTACAAATCAAATCCGTATTCATTTAACGAATGGATTTTAAGTAATTTATATTCCTTTCACATTGATTTGGCTACATTTTGTTATATATTACTCCCTCTTTTTATACTAATTATTATTCAGGCATTTACTGAAATTAAAAATTTAAAAAAGTATATAAATCTATATACTTTTATTATGCTTATAATAAGCAATTTAATATTAATTGTAGATTTGGGATTGTTTGCAGAATGGGGTTTGAAAATCAATCATAAAGCAATAAGCTATTTGATTTATCCTCAAGAAGTTATAAATTCAGCCAAAATCACACCTATATACTTACTTTTATTTATTTTTATCTTTTTTTCTCTTATAAGTATATGGTTTTATATAAAGTTCATTACTATTGATTTAAAACTTACTTTAGTTAAATGGTATAAAAAAATATTTTTGATAATTCCTCTTTTATTTTTATGTTTTCTTGGATTAAGAGGTGGCTTGCAAACCTTTCCTATCGACAGAAGCTGGAGCTACTTCTCTGAAAAAACTTTACTTAATCAGTCAGCTGTAAATAGTTCATGGAATTTTGTAGCAGCACTTTCCGAAAATGAAGAATTTGAATTTAACCCTTATCAATTTTATGACAATAATAAATGTAATGAAATTTTTCATACACTTACTAATCATGTAAATGATAGCACAATACCTATTTTTAAAATAAATAAACCAAATATTATTTTAATATTGTTAGAAGGGTGGAGTGCAGAGGCGATGGGTGTTTTATCCGGAAATATCGAATCTACCCCACACTTTTCAGAATTATCTAAACAAGGATTGCTATTTACTAATTTCATTTCTACCGGTTTTCGAACAGAACAGGCTTTGGCTGCAATTACTGCTGGTTTTCCATCACAGCCTAAAACAACTATAATCAGAAAGTTTGGGAAATTTGATAATATGCCTAGTTTTGTAAAGGAACTTTATAATAATGATTATCATACTTCTTATTATTATGGAGGTGATTTGTATTTTGCCAATACCGAAGCCTATTTAAAATCAGCTGGATATAAGAAAATTATTGGTCAAAATGATTTCAAATACAAACGTTTTACTGAATGGGGAGCTTTTGATGATGAATTATTTGATTACACTCTTAATGATTTGAATAACAACAAGCAACCTTTCTTTTCAATGATAATGACAAGTACTTCTCACGAGCCATTTACCAGAGATATTCCCCGCATTTTCAAAGGTGATGAATTAATTGATGGTTATCTGAATGTTATGCATTTTTGTGATGAAAGCTTGTTTAAATTCATTGAAAATTCAAAAAAGGAAACCTGGTATAAAAATACTATTTTTTTAATAGTTACAGATCATACCAATCGTTTTCCCAAATTGAGACAAAATTATGAAATTGAACGTCATTGGATTCCATGTTTATTTTACGGACCAGCATTAAAAGATAATTTTAAAGGCAAAACCATTGATTATCCGGTTTCACATATAGATTTTCCTGCAATTATACTTTCTCAGCTAGGATTGAAATATGATAAATTTAAATGGAGCAAAAATATTTTTGACAAAAACTATCAATCACCCTGGGCTTTTTATACCTTTGACGAAGGTTTTGGATATTTAAAGAATAAGGATAAAATAGTATTTGACATCAAACTTAATAAACTTATTATCAGCACTAATAATAAAGTATTGGATGATAGTTTATCAAAAGAAGGTAAAGCACTTTTACAAAAATTATTAGATGATTATATTTCATTAAGTAAATAATTAAAATGAAAAACAAATATAAAGAAATAGTAGAGTTAGCATGGGAAAACCGTGAATTACTCAATCAGAATGATACAATAAAAGCAATTAGAGATGTAATAGGGTTACTTGATATTGGAGAACTCAGGATTGCAGAACCATCTGAAAGTGGATGGATTGTTAATGAATGGATTAAAAAAGCTGTTATTTTGTATTTTCCTATTCAGAAAATGCAAACAATTGAGGTTGGTCCATTTGAATTTCATGATAAAATTGCATTAAAGAAAAATTACGAACAACTAGGTGTAAGAGTAGTACCGCATGCAATTGCCCGCTATGGTGCTTTTGTTGCCAGAGGTGTAATTATGATGCCATCCTATATTAATATTGGTGCTTATGTTGATTGTGGAACAATGGTGGATACTTGGGCTACAGTTGGAAGTTGTGCACAAATTGGTAAAAATGTTCACTTAAGTGGTGGTGTCGGAATTGGAGGAGTTTTAGAACCAATTCAGGCAGCTCCTGTAATTATTGAAGATAATTGTTTTATAGGTTCAAGATGTATAGTTGTTGAAGGTGCTTATATTCAGAAAGAAGCAGTCTTGGGAGCAAATGTTGTAATTACAGGATCTACAAGAATAATTGATGTAACCTCAACTGAACCTAAAGAATATAAAGGATTTGTTCCCGAACGTTCTGTGGTGATTCCAGGTTCTTATACTAAAAAATTTCCAGCAGGTGATTTTCAGGTTCCTTGTGCATTAATAATTGGCCAGCGTAAACCTTCAACAGATTTAAAAACTTCATTAAACAATGCTTTAAGGGATTATGATGTAGCCGTTTGATTTTCTTTCAGACATTCCATAATTTTCTTTTTAAGCTTCCAACATGTCATTTTACGCCTGTCTATGGTTTCTGATAGTTTTGCAATAGAAACATCCGGCAAATTACATACTTCATAAGCTAATTTAAAAGCTTCATTTAATGGCAGTTTACAGCGATGAAACATAGTGTTGGCAGTTGCTGATTCATCATGTTTGCATTTGGTACATCTTCTGGAAAATAGGGATTTGCCTTTGCAAAAATTTGTATTTCCACATTTTTTACAACTAAAGCCATCCTTCCATTTTTCGTTAGCCAAAAATTCTAAACATTTTTCATTTGATGAAAAATTATTTTCAAAGTCTGTAATTTTTATTTTAATAAATTTCATATAATAATGAACTTTTTAAATTTAATTATGTTTACAAAATTATAAAAATTAGTGATACTA
>CAIZXK010000013.1 GCA_903936865.1 uncultured Bacteroidales bacterium
ATATTAAAAAGCAGCTCGTTATAAACGAGCTGCTTTTTTGTTTGATAAAAAATAATAATAATTTCTTTTTAAGGCTGAAATAAATTAATTACTACATTCTACACTTTCAGTAGAAGTGTTTTAATATGATTGAACTACAAATTAAATGGATATAAAAAAGATACAATTACTACTAGTCTTCGTATTTATCCGGTAAAACCCTGAAAATATACTTTATCTATGAATAATATGATTTTAAAGGGAATTATTACTGTTTCAAATATCTGATTATTTTATATTTATTATTGATTTTAATTTTGTTCAAAAAAATTAATAACCAATAATACATATAAAAAATGAAAAGAATTTCCTTTATGTTGATTTCTGTTTTGTTTGTTATAAGCACTTCAGCTCAAAACAATTTAATAGAATCAAAAAGAATAGACCAAAAGTCTAAAAATAATATAAATTGTAGTCGTTATATCGGTAAAAACATCAATTTTTACGATGAATTCAATACGAAAGCAAATTTATTAAACGAAAATTTTGAAGGAACAACATTTCCTCCAACTGGCTGGACTAAAACCAATATTGCATCAAGTCCGGTATTCCAATGGAAAAGAGACAATTTGTCTCCTCATACCGGTACATGGGGTGCCCGGATTGAATATTCTCCAAATAGCCAGAATGAATGGCTGATTAGTCCATCGATAAATTTGACCACATTAAATGTTCCTGTAATGGAATTTTGGTGGAATACAAGTTATTATTGGGGAGTTAGCCCTAATAATAATTTCGACTTTAATATAAAAGTTAGTACAAATGGAGGTTCAAGCTGGACAATAATCTGGACTGAAGACAGTGCTGGCTCTTTCGAAAGTTGGGAATATTATAAAAAAGAAATTATTCTTACTCAATTTCAATCAGCTACTGATTTTAAGGTTGCATTTCAATATATAGGGGCTGATGGCGGCGATTTGTATATTGATGATATCAAGATTGGAGAAATGCCTGTTAATAGATTAGAATATAAAAAGATATGGGCTGGTACTTCCAACTACCTTGATCCTGTTAAAAGCTGGAGTGGATATTCAAAAATTCCTTTTGGTCAAAAGCTAAGTGTTGGGATGGGTGCTGATGTAAAAAATACAGGAAGTGGTACTCAAAGCAATGTGATTTTGCATGCCAGAGAACTAACAACTAATTCGGAAGCTCAATCAAATAGTTTCAACATGGCAATGTTTACAAATGATACGTTGGAGATTGATTCGTTACTTACTTTTGAAAATGTAGGAAATTACAAATTAGCCCTTTACACAACATCAGATTCCATTATTCAGAATGCTTATGTGGATACATTTAATGTAAATGTAAACAATACTCCATTGTTAATTGGAGCAAATACTGTGAATTTAGGAGTATATTCCCGTGATAATAATTATTATGATGGATGGGGTACCTGGGGAGGTATTGAATCGGGAAGTGCAAAACCTTTTCAGTTTGCAAATTTATATGAGATAAACGAACCAACTTACGCTTCATCAATAGAGGTTGTTCTTAGTGGATTAACCAAACCAAACACTACAATAAAAGCAATATTATACAGGGGATGGAGTTGGGATAATAAAGACATTGTTGCAGAATCAGAATATCATATCATTTCACAAAACGAAATTCCAGCTGCCGTTGGATCTAATCCTGTAGCAATTAATTTGTTTTTTAATAATAATGAAACACCTTTACTTGAAAAAGATTCTGCGTATTTTGCAACAATACAAGGATTTGGTGGCTCAGATACCGTTTATATTGCCATTGGAAGTCAGATTCCACAACCAATTCTTACTTCTTATGTTTTTGATTACGCTTCTAATTCCTGGAAATGGTCTGATGTACAATATGATCCCAAAATGATACGTTTAAAAGTAGTTGATCAGCCGGTTTTTGTCGGTGTTAATGAATTGTCTGAAATTCAGCCAAATTTGTTTCAAAATTCTCCAAATCCAGCAAAGGAAACCACCAGCATTTCTTACGATTTGAAAAAACAGGAAAACGTAAGCTTGCAACTATTCGATTTAACAGGTAGGTTAGTACGCTCTTATGAAATGGGTATTCAACCAAAAGGTATTCATTCAAAAGAAATAAATGTTTCGACCTTAACTCCGGGAGTTTATTTGTACAGACTTAAAACGAACGATAATCAGAAAACCAGAAAAATGATAATAAGATAGTTTCTTACATACGTTAAAAAAAGTGTTTTTCAGAATCTAAAGTAATGAAAGAAAACGATTTTTTAGAGTCCTGAATAGAAATATAGTCGGAATGCAACTCAATATTGTATTCCGGCTATTATTTTTCAGGTAAACCGATTAAAGAGTATTTAAATTTATCTCAATTGATTTGCTTATAGATTTATAAAGATTAATTTATAATCCAATTTTTGTTAAATTTACTTTAGAAAACCTGATAGTTATTGTTGCAGATTATTGATATAAAGTTTACTTTTGTGTAAAAATTTATCAATATGACAAACTTTCAGGAACTTATAATTACCCGCAGAAGTATAAGAAAATATACAAATCGAACAGTAAATGAAATTCAGATAGAGCAATTATTGCAGGCTGCAATGTATGCCCCTTCTGCCAGGAATGAACAACCCTGGCATTTTATTGCTGTTACCAACAGAATAATACTCGACAAGATAATGCAGTCGCATCCTTATGCTGCAATGCTTAAGGATGCTCCTTTGGCAATTGTGGTTTTGGCAGACGAAAGCATTGAGAAAACAAGTGGTTATTGGGCACAGGATTGTGCTGCTGCTACACAGAATATTCTACTGTCGGCACATGCTATGGAATTGGGTTCTGTTTGGCTCGGTGTATATCCCAGAGAGGAAAGAATGCTGGCTATTAGGCAATTATTTAATTTGCCCAATCATATTCATCCATTTTCAATAATTGCAATAGGATATTCAAATGAGCAAAAAGCACACCCCGAACGTTTTATTGAAAGTAGAGTTCATCTTAATAACTGGTAAAATTAAATGAAACATTACTGACAGTAAAAAATTGACACACAGGTGGATGATTATACCAACAACCCTTCAAGGGCTTTTGACCCCTTGAAGTGGTTAGCATTTGTCAAGTTAATGAGATATTGCAAACAATAAATTATAAACAGTTGAAATTTAAATAATTATAAACTAAAACGGTAATCCATCTGTACCATCTTCTACCATTGGCAATTCACCATAAAATGGAGGCAACTCCGGTTCTGAAGATTTTGATGTTGTTTCTTTTTTTATCATCCAGGCACGGGCTTCGGTAAACCATCTGCCATTACTTTCCTTACTTTCCACATCAAAGGAAACATTAACCTTATCGCCAACAACTGCTTCTAATTTGTTTATTTTATCGCCCCACAGAGTAAAGCATACTTTTTTTGGATATTGGGAATCGGTTTCAATTACGAAATCTTGTTTTTTCCACGTTCCATTTTTACTTTCTCCTGATACTACAGGATTTATTAGAATAATTTTTCCGTTTAATTCCATTATTGTTTGAATATTATTTTTTTGATTAGAATTATTTTACACTATTTTTTCTTTATTATCCAAAAAAGACTCAGCCATGAGATAACCATGAGCAGTCGCATAAATAATTGAACGTGTTTGACCAGAGCAATCACCAATTATTTTAAGATTATCAAGCTTGGAATTGTCAATAAGATTTGAATAAAATTTTATTTCCGGTGCATATACCAGATTATCAGGAGATGCAATTCCAGGAATAACTTTATCGAGATTTTCGATGAAATCAACAATGCTTTCGATAATCCTGCGGGGAAATGCCAGATTAATATCACCAAGTATGTATCTGCAATTGTGCAACGTAGGCTGAACACGATAAAGATTTTTTGTGCGTTTTGAATTTTTGAAGTGGTCATACGTCTGTAAAATAACTTTACCTTTACCTGCAAGCAAATTGGAAAGTTTGGCAATATGTGATCCATAACCAATTGGATCATTGAATGGTTCGGTAAGTTGAATGGTTACCAAAATGGCAAAATTGGTATTCTTGCTTTTCTCTTTCATTTTGGCATGACCATTTACTGTAACAAAATCATCATAAGTTTCAGTAACAACAAAACCTGATGGATTATTGCAAAAAGTACGCACCATATAACCCGTTTTACTTTTGTATTTTACCTTAAATTCATACATTTCCTTATTAAGTTCATCTACAATATGGTCTGGCACTTCGTATCGGATACCCAAATCAACTTTAGTATTATCAAGTATCATTTCCGGATGATCCTTAAGAATAGTGCCAACTAATTTATGGCCACTTCTTCCAACAGCAACCACTACTTTATCAAAAGCTTCATTAAAACCGTTAACAAAAATCTTTTCATCTTTAACTACAACAGATTCAATATTTTCATTAAAACGAAACTGAACATTCTTATGTGATTTAAAATCTTCATAAATATTATACAAAACCATTTTAAGCTGATCGGTACCAATATGATAGAAGTCGGAAGTGATGGGCATAAATCCTTTTTCATAAAACTTGGTATAGTAATCACTTCCCGAAAAAGACTTTCCGGTTTCCACATGATTATCTTCAGTATTAGCAATGTAGAAATCAACCAACTTCTTTTGTAAAGCCATATCAATAATCATTTCTCCACCCATTTCCGATGAAACAAATAGTTTTCCATCAGCTCTGATTCCAGAAATACTGGAGGAATAGATATCTTTACTTTTTTCGAACACAACAATGTCATGTCCTTCATTTTTAATTCGTTCAATAAAGCCAATTGCGGCAGCTCCAAATCCTATAACAGCAATTTTCATGATCATATTATTTTACGAAAACAATTTGTCTATTTCTTTTAAATCATTGACTGGGATTTCTTTTTTATCACCCAGTAAATGTGTTATTAATGTTGCTTTTGCAGCAGCTTCCAACACCTCAAGTCTATCGAAGGCCATCAGCAGATTTTCGCCAAAGCAAATAACTCCATGATTCTCCATCAGAACCACATTTGCATTTTTGGCAGCATCTGAAACTCTTTCGGCGAGAGTTTGTGTTCCCATCATTGCATAAGGTGCATTAGCAGGAATTCCTATTATAGCACGGGTTTCACCTGTTAATCTGCAATTTATCTCTTTGTTTGATGTAGCAAAAGCAGTAGCTGTAACAGGATGTGCATGGACGATGGCTTTAATATCGGGGCGTGTTTTATAAACAGCAAGATGCATGGCTGTTTCCATACTGGGTTTCAGATGAGGCGTGAGATTATTTTCATTTATTTCTATTTCAGCAATTTGATCTTCCCGAATATATGCTTTATCAATTTGCGAAGGTGTTATAACAATTACTGAGCCAATTCTTTGGCTTACATTTCCACCAGAGCAGGTTGTTAAACCTTTTTCATAGAGTCTTCGCATATACAATGCAGTTTCTTTTTTCTCATTATCTAAATTCATAGAAGTAATTTTTTTATAGCTTCCTTTGTTGGCTTAATTATCCCTTTTTCAGTAATGAAACCACTAATATATGATGCTGGAGTTACATCAAAGGCTGGATTATAAGCTTTGCTACCGGGTGAGCAAACCAAAATTCTGGTAAGTTCTCCTTTTTCATTAATTCCGGTTTGATATAAAACTTCATCTTCAGAGCGTTCCTCAATAATGATGTCTTCACCATTATCGCATTGAATATCAAATGTTGAAATTGGTGCTGCTATATAAAATGGAATTCCAAATGTTTTGGCAATAATTGCCTTTTCATAAGTACCTATTTTGTTGGCAGCATCACCGTTTGCAGCAATTCTGTCGGCTCCGGTAATTATCAAATCAATTTTCCCTTTCGACATTAAAAAAGCTCCTGTATTGTCTGGAACAATAAAATGTGGAATGTTCTCATTTTGAAGTTCCCAGGCTGTTAACCTTGCTCCCTGACTTCTTGGTCTTGTTTCATCTGCATAGACAACAACTTTTTTGCCTTCATTATTTGCGTGATATATAGGAGACAAAGCACTTCCATAATCTACGAAACCCAACCAACCCGCATTGCAATGGGTAAGAATCTGCATTCCATCTTTTATTAGCTGGTTTCCATAATATCCTATCATTTTACCTGCCTCAATATCTTCTTTTGCAATTTGTTGTGATTCATTTTCTGCATTTTCCACAGAAACTAACCCAGCCTGATAAACTCTTGCTGTTGCATAAAAAAGATTCCGGGCAGTTGGGCGGGTCGCTTCGATTTCATTTCGGGCATTTTCTATGAATTGTTTATTGCCATTTGATTGCATAAAAGCCTGAGCCATAGCAAAACCAGCAGCAGCTCCAATAGCTCCGGCTCCTCTTACAATCATGGTTTTTATTGCCATACAGGTTTCTGAATAAGTAGTTGCTTCAAAAATCTCAAACCTGAAAGGTAAAACCTCCTGATTAATCATTTTTACTTTTCCATTTTCAAACCAAATTGTGAGAAAATGTTGATTATTTACATTCATTTTTAAATATTTATAAAAATATTTATTACCTAAAAACCGTAAGGATTTTTATTAGTGCTTTATTAAATGATAGTTATGGATTTTTGCTGTCATTTAATTATTTTATAAAATTCGCTTAATTCGTGTAATTCGCTGGCAATAAATTTTTTATTTGCGGATTTAAGTTATTATTTAAAAAGATATTAAAGATAAAAAAAGCTCTTCCCGAAAGAAAGAGCTTTCTTTTATTAATATAAAATAACACTAAAGTTTAAAATCAACTCCCAAACCAATATAATAAGGGAATCCTAATGAAGCTCTGAGTGCTATATTGTCTTTAATATAATAGCGACAACCACCTTGAAGTATAAAACCAACACCAGATGCGTTTGCAACATTCCATCCGTCAGGTGCATCGTTACTCCAGTTAAAGTATCCTAAACCTCCTTTTAAGTAAGGATCCCATCCTTCACTCAAAAAGTCAAAGTGATAAGATGCAGCGGCCAATACACCAACTAAAGTATATTTATAAAAAGATTTATAAGATGTATAGCAAATATCACCTCCGATACTCCAGTTGTCGGTTAAGCCATAATCACCTGTAACTCCAAAGGCAGCGCCCCATGAAAGACCAACAGTGGGTCCTAACATCAAACTACCTTTACCATCAAATCCTTGAGCTTTTCCATTGCTCATTCCTAATGCAAAAAGAATTGCAACTAAAATAATTATTTTCCTCATTTGTTAATATTATTAGTTAAAATATAATGTAAAAGTAAACAAAAAATTTAATTTAAAACGCTATAAAGTTTAAAAAACTACATTTTCATTAATTCAACATAGTATTTATAAAAATATGGAATGGTTTCTATCCCTTTATAGAAGTTAAATAATGGGTAATTTTCATTTGGTGAATGGATTGCATCAGATTCTAAGCCAAAACCCATCAGTATAGATTTTACACCCAATATTTTCTCAAAATCAGCAATTACCGGAATACTACCTCCACTGCGGGTAGGAACCGGTTTTTTTCCAAAAGTTGCCGTATAAGCTTTTTCCGCTGCTTTATATGCAGGCATATCTATTGGAGAAACATAAGGTTCTCCTCCATGAAGTGCTGATACTTTTACTTTTACATAGTCAGGAGCTATTGCTTCGAAATGCTTTTGGAATAATTCACTAATTTTATTATTGGATTGATTTGGAACCAATCGCATGGAAATTTTAGCAGTTGCAATAGATGGTAAAACTGTTTTTGCACCTTCACCAATATAGCCACTCCATATTCCGTTGATATCCAATGTTGGTCTTATTCCTGTTCTTTCTGTAGAGGAATATCCTTTTTCGCCCCATTCGCTTTTTATATCCAGCGCCTTTTTATAATTATCAAGATTAAAAGGAGCTTTTGCCATTTCTGCTCTTTCATCCATGCTGATTTCCAAAACATCATCGTAAAAACCAGGGATGTTGATGTGATTATTTTCGTCATGAAGTGTAGCAATCATTTTTGCAAGGATGTTTGCAGGATTTGCAACGGCTCCTCCAAATATTCCGGAATGCAGATCACGATTTGGACCAGTAACTTCAACTTCCATGTAGCTTAAACCTCTTAATCCTGTGGTTATTGAAGGAATATCCTGTGCAATCATACCTGTATCGGATACCAGAATAATATCTGCTTTAAGCATTTCTTTATACTTCTCACAGAATTTTGGCAGATTGGGAGAACCAATTTCTTCTTCACCTTCAATCATGAATTTTACATTACATGGCAAGGTATTTGTTTTTATCATCAACTCAAAAGCTTTGGCATGCATAAATGCCTGTCCTTTATCATCATCAGCACCCCGGGCAAAAATTTTACCATCAATAATCTGAGGTTCAAATGGTGGCGTTTTCCATAACTCCAATGGATCAACGGGCATTACATCATAATGTCCATAAACTAAAACAGTAGGCAGATTAGTATCGATGATTTTTTCTCCATAAACAACAGGATTTCCATCTGTTGGAATTATTTCTACTTTATCTGCACCTGCTTGTAATATACTGTTTTTCCAATATTCGGCAGCTTTCAGCATATCAGGTTTGTTTTCAGACAATGAACTGATAGATGGAATGCGAATTAATCCGAAAAGTTCTTCAAGAAACCTTTCTTTATGATCTTCAATGTATTGATTGATGTAATTCATGTTTGATATTTTTAATTTTTAATTTGTAAAAATATAAAAAAAAACGATGGAAAGAATTAAAAGACGATATTCAACATGTTAAAAATTTATTATTACAATTATAAAAAACAGAAATTGATTGTTTTGAATATAAAGAGTTTGTGATTTTTAGCAACATTTTTATTAAAAAGAAGAAATTTTCGCAACTAAAAAAATATAAAATAGATTTACTTTTTTAAAAATAAAATGTTTAAATAATACGGTTAAGTTTAGAATTTATAACAGTTAAACTATCAGCAATTGTTTTAATAAAAGGATACTGCATGTCAAATTATTGCACTTGAGCACTTTAGTTTAGATACTATATATATTGAAAGAAAATTATCTTTAAATATTTTGTATTTTTGTACACTTCAATAATGAATTGCAACTTTTATGTTATAAGTTCGTATAAAAATTTTAAATTAATCCTTCTAATTATAATTTATACAATGTATTACAATAATTTAAATAATGAAAAAATATAAGGAAATCATATTATTTTTAATGATAATCTTTACTGTACCTGAAATAACTAATGCTCAGGTTGCAATTACAACTGCAGGTGGTAGTTCCTCGGGATCAATGGGTTCGGTAAGTTATACTATTGGTCAGGTAGTATATTCTTCATCACTAACTTCATCGGGAAATATAACAGCTGGTGTTCAGCAGCCTTATGAAATTACTATGATAACAGAAATAAAGGAAGCAAAGGATATTGAATTATTCATATCTGCATTTCCTAATCCAACATTTGATAATGTTACATTAAAGATTGATAATTATACGTTTGAAAAGCTAATATGTAATTTAACAGACATAAATGGAAAGCAGCTAATTTCCTTGAAAATTATTAATAAGGAAACATCTGTTAAATTAACGAATTTAAAACCATCAACATACTTTATGAAAATTTTGGATAACAACAAAGAGATTAAGGTATTTAAAATAATTAAAGCAAATTAGTGTTATGAAGAAAATATATATTCTTTTAATATTTATCACCATATTACCCTTTTTTATTAAGGCTCAGACTCCTCAAAAGATGAGTTATCAATCTATTATAAGAGACTCAAATGGTAATTTAATTAAAAATGCTAACGTTGGCATTCAGGTTAGCATACAAACAACTTTATCTGGCAATTCCGTTTATTGCGAAACACATAATGCAACAACCAATGAAAATGGGTTGCTGGCACTTGAAATAGGAAATGGTATTTCTTGTTTAGGAACTTTTTCGGGAATAAACTGGGCTAATGGGACTTATTATATTAAGATAGAAACAGATCCATTGGGAGGTTCAAACTATACAATCGAAAATGTAAATCAATTGCTTAGTGTTCCTTATGCTCTCTATGCTGCAAGTAGTGGTGGAGGCTCCGGAGGAACACAAGGTCCTCCTGGAGTAAATGGTAAATCTGTATTAAATGGATTAATTGATCCGGATATTACTATTGGTGATATTGGTGATTTTTATATAAATACAGTAACAAATGAGATATTCGGACCTAAAACAAATATTAGTTGGGGAAGTGGTGTTAGCTTAATCGGTCCGCAGGGAATTCCCGGAACCGGTGGTTCATCTGTTCCAGGTAATAATCCGGGCGATATGCAATATTGGAATGGCTCCCAATGGGTATTGATTACAGGTGGAGTTACAGGACAAACCTTAACTTATTGCAATGGTGTACCCAAATGGGGGCCATGTCAAACCTTAGCGGTTGTTTCAACAATAGTCCCAACCGGAATTACTTCAACCACAGCCAATGTAGGAGGAATTATTACTGATCAGGGTAGTGCTCCTGTTACTTCAAGGGGTATTTGTTACAGTATAAGTCCAAATCCAACTACTTCAAGTAATACCGTATTATTAGGAAGCGGAACCGGCAATTTTTCTACAACTTTATTAGGTTTAAGCCTAAATACAACCTATTATGTAAGAGCATTTGCAATAAATGCGAATGGAACATCTTATGGAAATCAGCAAATTTTCACAACAAGTGCATTTTCATTGGCAACACTTTCTTCATCAGCAATAACTAGTATTACTTATACTTCAGCTGTTAGTGGAGGAGTAATTACTAACGATGGTGGAGGAATAATTACGTCAAGAGGTGTATGCTGGAGTATATCTCAAAATCCAACAATTTCAGATTCTTATACTACAGATGGAACTGGAGCGGGAACGTTTATCAGTATTTTAACCGGATTAAATCATAATACTACTTATTATCTGAGAGCTTATGCAACCAATAATGCCGGTACTGCCTACGGAAATCAACTTAGTTTTAATACTAATACCATAAATCTTCCTACTTTAACTACAAATGCAATATCAAGTATCGGAAATACTTCGGCTGTTTGCGGAGGTTTAATTTCAAATGATGGGGGTGGTACTGTTACTGAAAGGGGAATTTGCTGGAGCACATCACAAAGTCCACAGATTACAGATTCTCATACTTCAGATGGAACTGGAATTGGAAGTTTTTCGAGCAATTTGACCAATCTTTTACCAGGAACTATTTATTATGTGAGAGCCTATGCTACAAATATTGCAGGTACTTCTTATGGAAATCAACAAAGTTTTTCAACAGGAATTGTTATGATTCCAACTTTAACAACAAATGCAATTACCGCAATTACTGCCAATTCAGCTTTTAGTGGAGGTGAAATTATTAATGATGGAGGTAGTTCTGTAAATGCAAGAGGCTTATGCTGGAATACAACTTCAGGTCCTACTATCAATAATTCAATCACTTCAAATGGAAGTGGTATTGGTACTTTCACAAGTTCTATAACCGGATTGTCTGCAAATACCACTTATTATGTAAAAGCTTATGCCACAAACAATACGGGTACTGCTTACGGTAATGAACAGACATTTACAACATTACAAGGAGGCGGAACAGGTTCAACTTTAATTGATATTGATGGTAATGCTTATGATACAGTTATTATTGGTAATCAAACCTGGATGAAACAAAACCTAACTGTTACCAGATTTAATAATGGGGATTCAATTCCTCTTGTAATTTTGGATAACCAATGGATTAGCCAAACATCAGCTGCAAATTGCTATGTAAATAATAATATAAATAATAATGCTGTTTACGGAAGATTGTATAATTATTATACGGTTAGTGATACACGTAATATCTGCCCTGTTGGCTGGCATGTTCCAACTGATGCAGAGTGGACAATACTTGAAGATACATTAGGGGGGTTGTTGGTAGCAGGTGGAAAAATGAAGGAAACAGGTATATCACATTGGACTAGTCCTAACTCTTTTGCAACCAATAGCAGTAACTTTACAGGTTTACCCGGTGGCAAAAGGGGAAGCGATGGTACCTATTCAATTTTCGGAAATAGTGCATATTGGTGGTCTTCAACAACTTTAGGTTCAGCTGGCATTTATCGAAGATTGGATTTTGATGTGGCAAGTGTAATTGAAAGTACGCATAGTTTTAAAAATGGGCTTTCCATACGATGTATTAAAAATGTTACAATTCCAATAGTTAGTACTGCCAGTTTAAGCAATCTTTCTTCAACATCGGCAGCCTGTGGCGGTAATGTAACTTCTGACGGTGGTTCGGCTGTGACCGCAAGAGGTATCTGCTGGAGTACATCACAAAATCCAACGATAGCAAATTCATCGTTTACATTAAATGGTTCAGGAAATGGAGCTTTTTCCAGCACATTGAGTGGTCTTACTCCCAATACTACCTATTATTACAGAGCTTATGCCACGAATGGTATCGGAACAGCTTATGGAAACCAGATTAGTTTTTCAACCTTCCAGAAATAAAATAACTAAATTTATATGTGTTATTCTTTTCTGTTGATTCAGATTTTGAATGCATTTAATTAATCATTGGAAAATGTTAATAAAAGAAATTGTAGAAACTATCGAAAATATAGCACCTGTTGCTTTGCAGGAAAGTTATGATAATGCAGGTCTTATCATTGGAAATCATGATCTGGAGGTAGAAAAAGTAATGCTTACGGTTGATGTTACAGAAGAAGTTCTCGACGAAGCAATTGAAAAAAAAATGTGGATTAATTATTTCTCATCATCCATTAATATTTAGTGGGTTAAAGAAAATTAACGGAAAAAACACGATAGAAAGAATTATTATTAAAGCCATTATACACAATATCTCGATTTATGCAGCACATACGAATCTGGATAATGTTCACAATGGGGTTAATGCAATTTTAGCAGAAAAACTAGGATTAAAAAACACCAGAATTTTAAAATCAAAATCGGAGCTTTTAAGGAAATTAGTAACATATTGTCCTACCGAATATGCAGAACAAGTCAGAAAAGCATTATTTGATGCAGGAGCTGGCAATATTGGAAATTACAACAGTTGTAGTTTCAATACGAGTGGCGAAGGTAGCTTTAAAGCTACAGAAAATGCCACTCCATTTGTTGGAAAAATAAATGAATTGCATTTTGAAAAAGAGATTCGTATTGAAACGATTTATCCTTATTATATTGAAAAACTGATAATTGATTCATTGTTAAAATCGCATCCTTATGAAGAAGTTGCTTATGATATTTACAAACTCAACAATGAATTAAATACTGTAGGAAGCGGAATGATAGGAGAAATAGATTCAATTGAGGAAGAAGAATTCCTATTGAAAATAAAGGGTTTAACGAATGCTAATTGTATAAAACATTCCGGATTAATCGGAAAAAAGATTAAAAATGTTGCAATTTGCGGTGGTAGCGGTAGTTTTCTGATTAAGGATGCTATTGCTGCAAAAGCAGATATTTTTATAACAGGCGATATTAAATATCATGATTTTTTTGAGGCGGAAAATAAAATAATTATAGCAGATATTGGTCATTTTGAGAGTGAACAATTTACAAAAGAATTATTATATACAATAATTACAAAAAAATTTCCTAATTTTGCAGTTTTAATTTCAGAAAAGGATACAAATCCAGTTCATTACCTGTAAATACAAATTCAATATATATGGCAAAGACAACAAAAGGTGAAAAAAACGAGATCACTACCGATTCAATAGCTGAAAATCAAGTTGTTGAAAATAATTACACAAATGTTATCGCCAAAGAAGCCGATGTAAGTGTTGAAACAAAATTGATTGCTCTTTATACATTGCAACAAATAGATTCTCAGATAGATAAAATAAGAATAATCCGTGGTGAACTTCCATTGGAAGTACAGGATCTGGAAGACGAAATCATAGGTTTGGAAACCCGTATCGATAACTTTATTATCGAAATAAAAGGACTTGAAACTTCAATCAGTGATAAAACAGCTTCGATTTCCGATTGTCAGATGCTTATTAAACGATATGAAGATCAACAAAATAATGTTAGAAATAATAGAGAATATGATTCATTAACCAAGGAAATTGAATTTCAAAATTTAGAAATCCAATTGAATGAAAAAAGGATTAAAGAATTTTCTATTGTTTTGGAAGGCAAAAAGGAAGAGGTTGATAAAGCACAAAGATTATTGTTAGAGCGTCGTAATGATTTGGATATTAAAAAAGCTGAATTACAAGACATTGTAACAGAAACAGAAAAAGAAGAACTTGATTTGATTCAAAAATCACATGATAATCAAAAATTAATTGAAGACAGATTACTTACTGCTTATAAACGTATTCGCGATAATGCTCGAAATGGTTTAGCAGTTGTAATGGTTGAAAGAGATGCTTGCGGAGGATGTTTTAATAAAATTCCACCTCAACGTCAATTAGATATACGTATGCACAAAAAAATTATTGTTTGTGAATATTGCGGAAGAATTCTTGTTGACAATGCTATTGATGAAGTTGTGAGAGGATAATAAAACATTTTAATAATTTTAAAAAGCAAGTTTTTTTGAAAACTTGCTTTTTTCATTTCAAATAATTAATTGCTAAACTAGTATGCAGAAAGTTAAGTTTTCACCAGAAAAATATATCAGAGCAAATGCAGCTATATTGCCGATAGAAAAATGTTTAATAGCCGATTTATATAAAAATCAAGGTTTAACATCCTGTATAATAATTAAAAAGCAACTCAATGGCAAATTTATGTTTGCTACATTTTTAGTTGACAGAATGTGTTTGGGAATTAAAAACACAATAGTAAATTGCAATTTCGATAATTCACAACTGGAAGATTTTATTTCCAAAATGCAGGCCTCACAGGGGAAATTTAAAGAAGTAAGTACAATTTATTTTAATAATCTGCTATTTGCTGCCATTGATTATGCAGCAGAATTAGGTTTTAATCCACCCAAAGATTACTTAATTGCTCAATGCTTTTTAGATGAGAATTTAGTTGATGATGGTATTGATGAAATTGAAATGGGTTGGGAGGGAAAACCCTTTTTTATACAAGGTCCATTTGATGATGGAAAAAGAATTTTAGCAAAATTAAATGCCAGCGTAGGTGAAGGAAATTATGAGTTTGTTGTAGAAGGCTCCAACTTTTTATAATTCATATCGTTTACATTAATAAAACAAAAAAACAATAAAAAACCAGTTTTTTTGAAAGATAAAGTAAGGTCTATCAAAAAACTTTTTATATTTTTGCCAATGAATTTGGTTTCCGATGAGGAATTAATAGGGAAACGGGTGTAAATCCCGTACAGTTCCCGCTGCTGTAAGCTCTTAAAACTTTTAAGCAATCTTTGCCACTGTTAAATCAAACGGGAAGGCCGCTATAAAAGGAGCAAGTCAGAAGACCTGCCATTTCAAAACAATTGTTCAAAGCTTTCGGGTAAAAAAGCATGAATGAATCTGATAGACTTTCTATTTTTTT
Organism: uncultured Bacteroidales bacterium; assembly: GCA_903936865.1. Classification (GTDB taxonomy): domain Bacteria; phylum Bacteroidota; class Bacteroidia; order Bacteroidales; family JACABE01; genus JACABE01. The sequence continues at coordinate 15,487 of CAIZXK010000013.1, forward strand.
CAGTCAAAAAATTCCGAGGGTGTTGAAGTTTACTAATTAATCATTTACAAACTAAAAACACACAAAAATGAAAAGATTTTTACTTTTAAATCTGGTTGGAATTATTATTTTAATGTCATTAGCAAATTCCAATGCACAAAGTACGGCTACTTATGATGATTTATTTCTTTCTCCTAATTCTGCCTGGTACGGTAGCGATAATAGTGGAGGTTTTGCAAATGCCGGAATTAACTTTCCTAATTCTTATACCGATTATGGAAACGGAATGTTTGCCTGGTATGGGTTTGCATATTCCAATATGACAGACTCAATTACCGGAGGTTATACTAATCAATTTTCGGCTGTTACAGGAAAAGGTGCTTTAAATTCAGCTATTTATGCCGTTTCTTACGTGTATTATGATTGGATGGATAGTTACAAAATGAAACCTAATACAATCCACTTTTCAACACCGGTTACTATTAGTGGTTTTTATGTTACCAACAATACGTATGCCTATCTTTCCATGCTGAATGGCGATGGAGCACTTTCTAAAAAGTTTGGTGGTGTAACTGGCAATGATTCCGATTGGTTTAAATTACAGATTAAAGGCTATCGTAATGGAAATATGATAGATACTATAAATTTCTTTCTTGCTGATTTCCGTTTCACCAATAATGCTCAGGATTATATTTTAAAAAGCTGGAAGTGGGTCGATTTAACTGTTCTTGGAAATGTTGATAGCCTTAGTTTTGGCTTAACATCTTCAGATAATGGAGCTTATGGCATGAATACTCCTGGCTATTTCTGTATGGATAATTTTAATGGTTCAAACCCATATCTTTCTGTTAATGAATGTATTAATAAGAGTATTCAAGTTAGTATTTTCCCAAATCCTTTTGCAGAAACAATTCAAATACTTACAAACTCAGCAACAGAAATATTTACTATTCAGATTTTTGATTTAAATGCTAAAGAGCTATTCAAAAAAGATATTATTAATCAGGAAAATACAATTAACTTATCTGATTTAGCCCCAGGTATTTATTTTGTTAAAGTTTCAGGAAATGATTTAAATCA
>CAIZXK010000014.1 GCA_903936865.1 uncultured Bacteroidales bacterium
AATACTGGGATTAGTCTTGGAATGGGTCGATTAGCAATCGTTGAGATTGCCGCAGGTAAACAACCCGCATCTGATGCCAGCTTGCAGATTCGTATGGTTTTTAATGGTGAGATTTATAACTATCGTCAACTACGACATGATTTAGAACAAAACGGAATTCACTTCAGAATCTAACTGTTTATCAAAGAAATATAATGATACTTTCGGATATAAACATGATAATTGAGAAAGGCGAATTTGTTTATTTAATTGGTAAAACAGGTACTGGAAAAAGTTCATTGTTAAAAACTTTGTATGCAGATTTGCCTGTAATTGAGGGAAGTGCCATTGTTGCTGATTTTCAATTGATGAATATTAAAAAGAAAGAAATTCCTTATTTAAGAAGAAAATTAGGAATTGTATTTCAGGATTTTCAATTATTGATAGACCGAAGTATTAATGAAAATTTAAAGTTCGTTTTAAAAGCAACTGGTTGGAAAGAAAAAAATGCTATAGAAGATAGAATTAAAGAAGTATTAGACAAAGTAGGATTAGGAACTAAAGGATTTAAAATGCCACATCAACTTTCTGGAGGGGAGCAACAAAGAGTTTCTATTGCCAGGGCTTTGCTTAATGATCCTGAACTTATACTTGCAGATGAACCAACCGGTAATTTAGATCCTGAAACATCAGAAGGAATTATTCAATTATTAAAAAATATTAGTGAAAATGGTAGAGCTGTTTTAATGGCAACTCATGATTTTATGATGATTGAAAAATTTCCAACCAGAACACTAAGGTGTGAAAGTGGTAAAATTTTATTCGATTAATTAAATCAATTTAATTATAAAGATTATAAACTTTATTTAATTCAATTTCTTCATTTTCCCAACATAATTCAGTGGCTGCAATTTTTGTATTTGCTTTATACTCTAAAAGTTTTTCTTTATTATTAAGCATATTTTCAATTGTTTGAGCCATTATTTCAGGTTTATGTGAATAAAGGATTTCTCCAACTTTATATTTCTCAACTATTCTTTTAACTTCAGGCAAATTAGATGCTAAAACTGGTATTCCTGCACTTATGTAATCAAATAATTTATTTGGTAAACTAAATTTGTAATTTAAGTTGCTATCTTTATCAACAGTAAGTCCTAAATCAGCATTAGCTGTATAATTTATTAATTCATTATATGTTAATCTGTTTATAAATTTTACTTTTTCGTTTAATTGTAACTCATCAGTTTTTGTTTTTAAACTTTCAATAATATCTCCATTTCCTATAATTAAAAGAATTGAATTTTTTATCCATTGCATTGATTGTACAAGCTCTTCAACTCCTCTATCTATATTAATACCAGCACCCTGGAGAATTATTATTTTTTTATCCATTGGTAAACCCAACTCTTCTCTTGTTTTTGAAATTGTTGTTAATCTTTTTAAAGGTATGTTTCTAACTATATTAATGTTTATATTATATTGTTTCTGATATAGTTCCGCAATAGATTGGTTAACAGTAAAAACATGTTTTAATTTTGGAAAAATCCATTTTTCAATTGCTAACCAAATTTTTCGTGCAAATCCATTTTTTTCTAATTCGGGAACTCCAATAAAATATTCGTGACTATCGTAAACCAATGGAATTCTTTTTATTTTGCTTATTAGAAAATTTGGAAGTAAAGTATCTAAATCATTAGAAATTAATATATCTGATTTGTGAAATAAAAGGAAAAAGAATAATCGGATATTAAATTCTGCATAAAATACGGCTTCTTTCTCGAAAATCAATTTCATCCGATGTGTTTTATACATGCGATTTTCCATTGGGAGACTGTTCTTTTTTTTTCGGCCTACCAATAAAACGTTATAACCACATTTTTTCAACGTTTTACATACTTTGTCAACACGCTGATCGGTTGATAAATCATTAATAACAGAAACTAATGCCCTTTTCAAATTGTTTTTAAGCAAAATTAATAAAATTTGATAAAAAAACAATGTTCATTCAAATTGAATCAAATTGAAAAATGAATTGTTTTTAATTGTGTTTTATAATTTTAAATTCCAGGGGTATACTAAGTTATTATTCGACTAAAGTTACAATACCTTTTTTCTCAAAAAAAGCTTTCTGTCCTCCAAATTTCATACTAAAATAATAAATATAAACACCCGGTTGAACAAGTTTTCCGTTAAATGTTCCATCCCAACCTTCTTCAAAATGTTTGGTTTCAAATATTAATTGTCCCCAACGGTTATAAATTACCATATTATATTCAGTATCTTCAGAAAAATTTCCAACAGGTTTAAATATTTTATTTACTCCATTTGGAACAAAAGCATTTGGGATATATAATGTGTTGCAGTTTTCAGTATAAACCTGATAATTAGATGTATTTGAACAAAGAATTCCATTAAATCCATTGGAGACGGTACATGAATAAGTTGTATTATTAATTGGATAAACAGTAATAGAATTGCTGTTATCACCAGTATTCCAATGAAAAATGTTTCCTCCTGTTGCTGTTAAAACAATTGGATTTCCAGAACATACTGTATCAACATCTGAAGAAATTGTTGAAATTGGATTTGTCACAACATTTACTGATGTTGAAGTATCATTTTTACATCCATTCAAATCAATAACTTCCACATTATAAATTGTATTTAAAGCTGGACTTACATTAATTACCGATGAATTTGAGCCATTATCCCATTGATAGAAAACCCCACCACTTGCAGCTAAATTTGTAGAATCTCCTTCACAAATTGAATGTTGAGGGGTTATTCCTAAAGTTGGAATTTGATTTACAAAAGCTGTAGCAAAGGATGAATCCACACATCCCTGATTTGATGTTACAATTACATTATAATTTGTTGTAGTAGTTGGAATTAAATTTATTGATTGAGTAGTTTCACCCGTACTCCACAAATAATTGCTTCCACCTGAAACATATAGTACAGCTGTATCGCCCTTACAAATTGTATCATTAATAGCAGTAATAACTGGAAGTGAATTTATAGCTAGATTTATGGTATCAGAAGTTTTACATCCTGTTGGTGAAGTAACTTTTACCCAATAATTTCCTGTATTGCTTGCATTTATTGAAGGTGTTAATAATCCATTTGACCATTGATATTGAATATATCCGTTACCGGGTGTTAATTTTAATGTATCACCCTGACAAATTGAAGTGTCATTTCCTAAACTTATTATTGGTTTATCAACAACTATTTTTGTAGAGTCATTTATTTCAACCATTTCTGCAAAATACAAATCATCAATTGCAAAATCATTTCCACTTAACTGACTGTTTTGATTTTTTATTGCAATATTAGCAGTTGTGGCTGTACCTGAAGGCCACAAATTATAAAACATGTTCCAGTTACAATTAGTTGATGTTGCATTAAAAATATTTCCAATCTGAATACCATTTACAAAAAATTGCAATTGTGCAGGATTGGATGTTGTTACACTAGCAAGCCAGCAAGAAAAAACATACATTGAATTTGGGTTGACTGCAACTGTTTTTTGCCAGATATTTGTATTTGGAACTGCTGCACCATTTACTATCATCATATTTCCGGTTCCCGTTGTATGGTCTCCGCAAACAGCAAAGTTGGCATGATAGGTATTGGGATTAGTTCCAATATAATATGTAGCTTCAGGCCATAAATTTGTAGTGTAAGTATATCCGGAAGTAAAACCAGTATTCCCTTGACTAAAATCTCCATTTGAAATCAAATTACTGGTTATTCCATAAATAATGACCTTATAAGTCGTTGTTTGAGTGGGATATACTTTTGGATTTGGAATGTTGATATTTGAAATATTATAAGCTGGTGACCATGCATAACTTAGTGCAAAAGGATTACTTGCATTTAAGGTTACTGTATCTCCAACACAAATAGTGTCGGTAGGTCCAGGTAAGAAAAAAAACATTTTACTTTTTAATACATTACTTGATTCATTGACAATAACTTTAGAAAAAGTTGTAATTGAAAAAAATAAAAAAATACAAGTAAAAAAGGAATAGAAAATATTCTTCATGCTTAATTTTATTAGCGAAATAAATAATATTTCTTTGTAAAGTATTACTTGGAAAAAATGATTTAAATCGATTTAGCAAATTTATAAATAATTTTTTATTATAGGTGTTAAAAATATCTTTTTATTTTTATAAATAGTGTTTTAACATTATTTAAAAAAAATAATTAATTCAAATGTATTAATTTTGAAAATAAAAATAAATGAATCATTTTAGCAAATTATTATTGATAATTATCTTATTTGGAATGTTTTTCATTTCGTGTGTAGATAAAAAACAAAAAGCAAATAAATTGATTATAGAAGCTTTACTTAAATCTGATGATTACGATTTTAATGGAGCTTTAAATAAATATAATCAAGCAATTATTTTGGATTCAACTAATGCAAAGATTTGGTTTTTGAGAGGTAATATTAAAATGAGTTTAAAGATGTTTAATGAGGCAATTTTTGATTATAATAAATCCATTGAACTGAATGAAAAGAATATGGATGCATATTATAATAGAGGATATGCATATTTTATATTAGGCAATGAAGATAAAGCATGCGAAAATTATTTTGTAGCTTATAAAATGGGCAAATCTAATATTGAAGATAAAATAAAAAATTGCAAACAGACTCAAGATTAATAATTTATCATATTTTATTACAATAGTTCGTTAAACTTTTACAAAGTTTAATCAATAAACAGATTAATTTATTATAAAAAATACAATTTTGTTAAAGATTTAAATACCTGAAACTTATAAGAATCTAATGGAGT
>CAIZXK010000015.1 GCA_903936865.1 uncultured Bacteroidales bacterium
AGCTTTGTATCACTTAAATAAATATATGTACTGGTTCATTGTGAAATGGTTATATTAAAATAAAATACCATAATATATATTTTAATTTAAGTATGGGATTAATGAATAATAATAGTACATTTGTAGAAATATACAAACAGTTTTGAAAAGTGTAAAAGCAAAATAAATCTTTTAATTTAAATTCTTATGAACAAACCGCAACATATTTCGATAGGACTACCGCAACACTACGTATTAGACCTTTCTAAAAACATAAGACAATCATTTATTACAGATATTTCAAAATTTGAGGAGTTTGATCCTGAGCTGGATTTGGCATTTTCCGACAAATTGGCATTAAAAATAAATGAAGTTGAAGCTATAAAGCCCGATTATGTTATGCGTGCTTTGCTAATGACAGCTTCCAAAAATGTTTACAATTTGTCAACAAACGCCATTGCTATCGTTAGAACTATAAAGTATTACGTAGAAAAAGCATTTAAGGATGATCATTTGTATTTGTTTGAATTCGGATATCCCGAACTCAACAAGGTTATAAATTCGCAGCTAAAGATACTTTTGTTTCTTAAAAACTATGTAATCACACTTAATAATTATAAAACAGAATTGTTTCAGAAAGGCTTATCTCAGACATGCTTCGACGAAATACTACTGCTTGCCTCACAGCTCGATACTGCTCTCATTGCACAGGAACAGGCAAAGAAAGCCCGTTATATTTGTACCGGAAAACGGATAAGAGCTTACGATCAGTTGTGGGAAATGGTTGGCGAAATTGCCAAAGCAGGCAAAATAATATTTGATAAAGAACCCGATCAGCTAAGATATTATATCTTGGACAGAACTTCCAAAAAGGTGACCGTTAAAGTAAATGAGAAGGAAATAAATGCAGCCGTATTTCAGGGAATGGTTATCGATGCCATTACTAAGGAAGCAATAGAAGATGCCATTGTAGAAATAGCAGCCACCGGATATAATGATACAACCGATAAAAGCGGCAAATTTTATATAGACGAAATAGTGCCTGGCAGCTATACTTTTATAATTAAAACAATTGGTTATAAAGAAATTGAGCAAAAAGATATGGAATTAACATCCGATAATATAAAACAGGAATTTATTTTTGCGTTGGAAAAGCTAAGTATTGATTAATTGTGTAATATTGTGAAATGAAACATTTGTGACAATACAAAATTGACACAGAGCAGGATGATTATACCAACAACCCTTCAAGTGGTTAACAACCCTTGAAGGGGTTAAAAGATACCTTGTTTTTAAGAGTGTAAGCTTAGAAAAAGGAAAAAATAAAATCTTTTTTACATAAAAATCTGCAAGAATTTTTATTATTGATTCATTATTAGTTCATATACTTTATGCCAACAGTAAACTGAAATTATTTATCTTTGCCACTGAAAAATTAAAGATTCAAATGGAAAGAAAAGTAAGAGTCAGATTTGCTCCAAGTCCAACCGGGCCATTGCATATTGGAGGAGTTAGAACCGCATTGTATAATTATCTTTTTGCCAAACAAATGGGCGGAACAATGATTTTACGTATAGAAGATACCGATCAGGGTCGTTTTGTACCCGGTGCCGAGGATTATATTATTGATTCCCTTTCATGGTTAGGTATTAAATTTGATGAAGGTGTTCATGTTGAAGGACCATTCGGACCTTATCGTCAATCTGATCGCAAATCCTTATATCGTGAGTATGCCGACCAGTTAATTACTAAAGGCTGGGCATACTATGCTTTTGATACTCCCGAATCATTGGAAGAAATCCGAAAAACGTATGAAGCAGAAAAAAAAGCATTTCAATACGATTGCACTACCCGCAATTCATTGAAAAATTCTTTAACTTTATCTGCGGATGACGTTCAGAAATTACTTGCAGAAAATCATCCATATGTTATTCGTTTCAAGATGCCCGAAAACGAAGATGTTGTTGTAAACGATCACATCAGGGGTAGGGTAGTGGTTCATTCAAAACTATTGGACGATAAAGTACTTTTCAAATCAGATGGAATGCCTACTTATCATCTGGCAAATATTGTCGATGACCATTTGATGGAAATTACACATGTAATCCGTGGCGAAGAATGGTTGCCATCAGCACCCTTACATGTTATGCTTTACAAAGCATTCGGATGGGAAGATACCATGCCTGAATTCGCTCACTTACCATTGTTGTTAAAACCTGATGGCAATGGAAAATTAAGTAAAAGAGATGGAGATAGATTGGGATTTCCTGTATTTCCAACTCAGTGGCAGGATCCAAAAACAGCTGAAATATCATCAGGTTACCGCGAATCGGGATATTTCCCA
>CAIZXK010000016.1 GCA_903936865.1 uncultured Bacteroidales bacterium
TAATATTGATATTAAAAAAAGTAAATATATCATTATTGATTCGTGTGGATTTTTAATGAATTCCATAGATACTATCTTCCAAAACATTATTATTGACTCTTCTAAATTTGATACTATATTAAATTGTTATTCAAGCAATGGAAATAAAGCAATGACAGCAATAAAAATAAATAATTCCGAAAATATATCCATTCAAAAAAACCGATTTATTGAAGGAAACTATACAATGCCAGTGCAGGTAAATTTTTGCAAGAATATAAAAATAGACAAAAATATAATAAAATCAAATGGTTATCATTCAATTGATATAAAAAAAGGAGAGAATATTCATATAGAATCAAATAAAATCAGCAACATTTCATCAATTATAAATTGTGGTATTATTTTAGATGATACATGCAAAATTATCAAGATTGACAGTAATGACATTTCAAACTTTACAACTGGAATTTACTGTAAATTAAACACTTTAACTGATTCACTATTAAGAAACCATATCAAAACAAGGGCTTTTGGCATTAATGTTTATGGTGATAGTGGTGTAGTTCGACAAAACCAGATTGATAGCTCCAACTCTATAGTAGGAATAAATGTTCTGGGAAACGGATTAAAAATTATTCAAAATAAAATACTTACATTAACTCAATCGTCCGGTATTATAGTAGGTGGAAATAAACACTTGGTTGCAAATAATTTTATCAATGTAGGAGGATTGGGTAATGCCAGAGGTATTGTAATTAATGGTAATTCAACATTATTAAATATTATTCATAATAGTATCAATATAACTTCAACTGATTATTTTAATGGACGTTGTATCGAAATAAATGGTGGAAACAATCATATCTTTAAAGACAATATATTTTGTAATTCAGGAAATGGTTATGCATCATATATCAATACATTACCACAAAATACATCTTGGGATTATAATGTCTATTTTTCTCCTTTAAAGAAAATTGGATGGTTTAATAATCAAACTTTTGATACACTGGCTGTTTGGGCAACATTTTTATCAGGAGATGCTAACTCAATGTTTATTAATCCATATTTCGTATCAGAAACAAATCTGAGACCCAATCAAAGATTTATAAATGGAGCAGGATTGTTATATCCTGAAGTTGTAGTAGATATATATGACATATTAAGAAATTTATCTGCACCAGATATTGGAGCAGTAGAATTTAAAGTGGATTTTGGAATTACAGAATTAATAAACCCAACGTTAGCTTGCACTCATAGTGCAAATGATTCGGTAAAAGTATATCTTAAACAATATGGAGATATTCCTTTTACTGATTTAACTATTGCATATCAGGTCAATAATGGACTAATTGTTTATGATACAATACATGGTGCTATTGTAAATGATTTAATCCATACTTTTCCGGTTACCGTAAATTTAACTGCTTCTGGAACTTATGTTTTTAAAATTTGGTTTACCTCTAATAATGATGATAATCCAAATAATGATACTTTAATTGTAACAAGATACTCAAATATTCCTCCAATAATAACCAGTTTTGTTGCTCCTAACTCATGTGAAGGTAAAACCGTTAATTTTAATTCTCAGGCTATTATAGCTTCTCCATTTACCATTACTGACTATTTATGGGAATTTGGTAATGGTGACAGTGCATTTATTAAAAATCCTAGTTACTCTTTTGATACAATTGGAACTTATATTGTTAGTTTAAAAGTTTATAGCTCGGCAGGATGTTATAAAGATACAACTAAAACATTGTCAATTTTTGCAACTCCTCATGCAGCATTTACTACAAATCCCAATTGTAACGGTTTTCCTGTTATTTTTAATAATAACACTACTATCAGTGGTTTAGATAGTATTTTTTACCAATGGAATTTTGGTGATAATTCATTTTCAACTCTAAAAAATCCAACTCATATATATAATAATAATACTAACTATCAAGCATTTTTAATTTCTTATACAGATAAAGGATGTTCCGATACAGCTACTAAAGTTATTCAAATGAATCCTCCTCCTATCTTGCAGTTAATATCTCAAAATAGTCAATGTGGATTACCGAATGGTTTTATTCATACTCAGATAAGTTCAGGTACAACACCTTTTACCTATTTATGGTCTAATGGAGCAACAACTCCAAATTTAGAAAATTTATTACAGGGCAATTTTATTGTTACGGTAACTGATACAAATGGATGCTATGCAATTGATTCTTCATTAATTGTATCACCAGTTCAAGCCCTAAACGTTCAATTCAATAGTAATATTTTTATATGTGAAGGTTATAGTAACGGATGGATAAAAGCAAATATAACCGGAGGCGTTCAACCATACACAATAAACTGGAGTAACGGTCAAAATCAGGATTCAATTTATAATCTGAATTTTGGTTCTTATGTAATTACTATAAGTGATATAAGCAATTGTAATTTAACTGATAGCATTACACTTTATAATTCTCCAAATCCTAATCTTCAATTAACAAAAACCGATGTATTATGCTATGGAGAAAATACAGCAACAGCAACAGCAACACCTTTAAATGGTATTCCACCCTATAATTATATTTGGTTTACAAATCCAAATCAAATCACTCAAACCGCATCAGGGCTTGCTTTTGGCAATTATATTGTAAAAGTCACTGACAATGCAGGTTGTATTGGAAATGATACAATTATGATTAATCAACCGGATTCTTTCAATTTAAATATCAGCTATAGCAATCCATTGTGTAACAACGGAAAAGATGGCATTATTACAGCTATTGTTAATGGTGCTACTCCACCATTTTCTTATCTTTGGAATACAAATCCTTCTCAAGCAACATCAAATATTAATAATCTTGCTGAAGGTATTTATATTTTAGAGATAACAGATTCCAATGGATGTATTAAAACTTCTTCACCAATTATATTATCAGGTTTAACACAAATACATGCTTCATTTTCAGCATATCCAATTTATGGAATTTATCCTTTACCTGTAACTTTTACATTTACTGGTTCTGGAGCAAATTCTTTTTTATGGGACTTTGGTGATGGTAATAATTCAACTTTGTTAAATCCGACAAACATTTATTTGACAAGTAGTAATTTTCAGATTATTTTAATTGTAAATAGTGGAGCTCCAAGTTTTTGTGAAGATACAGCTTCTATGATCCTTTTTGTTGATAAACCATCAGATATTATTATTCCCAATATTTTTACACCAAATGGAGACGGAATTAATGACTTCTTCACTGTAGAACCCACAAATATAATTGATTATGAAATCGTAATTTATAACAGATGGGGGCGTGAAATTTTTAAAAGTAATAATCTTGACGACAAATGGGATGGAACTGCAAATGGAAATCCTGCAGCCGAAGGGACATATTTCTATCTTATGAAAGCAAAAGGAAGAGATCAAAAAGATTTTCAGCTACACGGAAGTTTAACACTTTTAAGATAATTAATATCCTAAAAGTATACTTTAATAATACAAAAAAATGCATTTTAAATTATCTAAGGAATTGAAGGCACAAATTCATAAGCACCTATTGAAGGAATCTGTGGTCGAATATTTCCATTTAAATCCAATGGAACCAATATTCCAATATTTACACTTCCATTTGCAATAGATGGTGAATTTTGCATAAGATTCAGATTATTTATTTCTGTATTTTTAAATTGAGGATTTTGATTTATTAAACAATTTTTGTAATTATTTATATTTGATGAATTGTTTTTAGTTTTTAATAAACAATGATCAAATTCAAAATTAAAGGTAGAATTCGGATTTCCATCCAGTAAAATTTCTTCTTCATTATTGCCATAAATAATACAATTTCCAAAATATGCTTTTAGTAAAGGTCGATAATGAACTACTTCATTTAAATCTTTATAATAATTATTTAACACCAAAGACGGTGTTTGACGTAAATTATAATCCCAATAATTTCCAATTGTTGAGTGTAAGAATTCATAATAACCTCCTATTGATAAAACAACAGCATATTGACCACAATTGGTAATTACTGCATTAGTGGCTACAATTTTTGAACCTTGAGCAAAAATTCCTGCAACACTCATGTTCTCTATAATTGTATTATCCAATTTTAAAGTTGGATTTAAATTTGCTACTGTATCTACCTGAATACCAATACTACCATTTTTTATAACTGCATAATTAATTTCATTATCTTTACTTAATCTCGACAACCAGATTTTACCCCATTGTCCAGGAAGATTTTTATAATAAGAATCAAGTCTGCTACCCTGAAAGAAAACTTTATTATTTAAAGTACCATTTACCTTTAATGTCGCCTGATCTAAGACCCACAAAACGGCATTTGGTGCTAAATGAATTTTTGTTCCTTCTTGTATTATAAGCGTACTATCACTATCAACAACACAATAACCGTATATAACATGTGGTTTATCATTGGGCCAGGGCAAATTGCAACCTGCAAATGAATACTGTAAAAAACTGCCGTCACTAAAAATTATTTTTTTATTAGGTACATGATAATAAGCATCTTGCCCCCAGGCAACTAAATTTACATCCTGAATATTTCCATTTGTTGTAAAGATTATTGAATCGGTTACAATCAGAGGATTGTTTTGATTATTAGGATTTATTGTTAGTTTTACAAAAATATACATACTATCATTTGCAGCAATTTCAACATTATCAAGTTGATAACTCGGATTACCATCAATATTTATCCTAAACATAGAGTTTTGACCATTACCTAGTTTAATGGAAGAAATTCGTATACTTTTATTGTTTGTGTTATAAATTTTAATTTGCTTCGTTACAGACCCTAAAGTTGTAAAAACGGTATCAAATAATAAGGAATCTGCCGAAAAACTTAGTTTTGCTGAAGAATCATCAATGAAATCATCCTCTTTTTTACAAGCTGAAAATAGAAGAATCACTGATAAAAAAGAAAGTAATAATAAATTAAAAAAAATATTTATTGTTGATTTCATTTGATACTTATTGTTATTTAGTAAGAAAAGCTTAGCATCATTTATAGTTAATAAAATTATAAGACCTACTTTATCAA
>CAIZXK010000017.1 GCA_903936865.1 uncultured Bacteroidales bacterium
CCAAGTATTTTACTTCCAACTAGATATATACCTGAAAATGCTCAAATTGGAGATTTAGTAAAAGTATTTATTTATCGGGATTCTGAAGATAAAATAATTGCAACTACAGATAAACCTTTTGTTATAGTTGGAGAATTTGCATATTTAAAAGTAAAATCTCAAAGTAATTTCGGAGCTTTTCTCGATTGGGGTTTAATGAAAGATTTATTAGTTCCATTTAGTGAACAAAAGGAAAAAATGAATATTGGTCAATCCTATCTTGTAGGTTTATATGTTGATAAATTGACAAATAGAATTGTTGGAACACAACATATTAATAAATATTTAAGAGATAATGAAATTACAATAAATGAAGGTGACGAAGTTGATATTTTGATTTGCGATGAAACTGATTTAGGTTATAAAGTAATTGTAAATCAAAAATATTGGGGGATGATTTATAAAAATCAAATATTTTCGGATATTGATACCGGACAAAGAATAAATGCTTGGGTAAAGCAAATAAGAGAAGATGGGAAAATTGATGTAACTTTACAACAACCTGGTTTTAAAGAAGTACTTTCAGCTGAAGATAAAATTTTAAAATTGCTTGAACAACAAAATGGTTACAGTGATTTAAATGACGATAGCAAACCTGATGAAATTTATACAGAACTTCAAATCAGTAAAAAAGTATTCAAAAAAGCCATAGGAAAACTTTTCCGTGAAAAAAAAATTATGATTACAGAAAATGGTATTCAATTGATTTGATGATTATTTTAACCATATTTCAGTTTATAAGTTTATGAAGAACTTATATAATTCATCTCTGATCTGATCTCTGACCTTTCTGTAAACTTCTGTAATTTCTTTATCATTTCCTTTTGCATCAGCAGGATCTTCAAATCCAATATGTAAACTGTTTTTTACTTCACCGGCAAAGGTTGGACAAATTTGTTTTGCATTATCACAGACCGTTATTAAATAGTCAAACGACTCATTTACAAACTTATCAATTGATTTTGGATAGTGAAAAGAAATATCTATTCCAACTTCTGCCATAACATTAACGGCAAAAGGATTAATTATCTTTTCGGGATGTGTTCCTGCTGAATAAATTTCCAACCTATCATCAAAAGATTGCAACCAACCTTCTGCCATTTGACTTCTGCAGGAATTGCCTGTACAAATAATTAAGATTCTTTTTCTTATAAATTGATTTTTAGAATCTCCACATTGATGTTCCGTGATAATATCTTCATTGCATGAAGAACAACTGCCTTTACTTCCACAACCCATAGTATTTATAATATTACTTAGTAAAATGTATGAAAACATCTATTTAACAAAAATAAAAACTTTTTGATAATAAATATTTCAAATTAATTTTTTTTAGTAAATTTATACACATTTTTAATTTTATTATATGAACAGTATTTATTTTGATATTGAGACCATTATAAAACAACATCAAGCATCTGCTTTATGTATTGTTATAGAAACTAAAGGATCTACTCCGCGAAAAGCTGGTTCAAAAATGATTGTTTCCCAAAACGGTAAAATTTATGGAACTATTGGTGGAGGAGCGATTGAGAAACAAGTTATTGCTGATGCATTAGAAGTTATCAAAAAAAACAGCCCATCAAAAATTTATTATAAGCTTGAAGCAGATTTAAGTATGCAATGTGGAGGAAACATGGAAGTATATATTGAACCCTTATTTCCGAGTAATAATCTGTATATCTTTGGTGCCGGTCATGTTGGAAAAGCTGTTGCCAACTTTGCAAAGGAGCTTGATTTCAATATTACTTTTTTTGATTGGAGAGATATAGAATTCACTGAAAATGAATTATCCGACTATCATTTTATAAAAGGAAATTACTTGGAAAATATCGAAAATGTAACTTTTGACAATAATACATATTCTGTAATAGTAACTCCTTCACATGAATTTGATGAACAAATACTTGAAAAACTGGGCAAAAAGCCATTTGCTTATCTGGGAATGATTGGGAGTAAAAGAAAAGTTGCTGGTGTAGTTAAAAAATTTATTGATAACAAGCTTTTTACAGAAGAAGAAATTAAAAGATTTGATATGCCAATAGGTATTCCATTAAATGTAGAAACACCAAATGAGATAGCGATAAGCATTGTAGCTAAGCTAATTGATGTTAGAAATTCAAAAAATAAAATATGAAAACTGCTGATAAAATAAGTTTTATTCTTGATAATCAATTGACAGAAATTGATTTTGCAAATTCTGAATTTCGTCCAAGTACTACGTTGCTAAATTATCTAAGAAGTTTACCAAAACATAAAGGTGTTAAAGAAGGCTGTGCTGAAGGCGATTGTGGTGCATGTACTATTGTAATTGCAGAACTCAATCAACAAAACCAACTTGGATACAAAGCTTTGGATTCTTGTTTGGTATTTTTGCCAATGATACATGGGAAACAGATTATTACTATTGAAAATCTGGAACAATATAAAAACAATAAACTTAAACTACATCCAGTTCAACAACTTATGGTAGAAAATAATGGCAGCCAATGCGGATATTGTACACCAGGAATTGTTATGTCGCTGTTTGCATTATTTAAAAACCATCATTATCCTGAAAAGGAAATTATTGAAGATGCATTAACAGGAAATTTATGTCGTTGCACAGGCTATAAACCCATAATTGAAGCTGCTGAAAAATCTTGTTGTAATCATGGAAATGACCATTTTACAGAAAACCAAAATGAAATTATTGAAATGCTTTTGAAAATAAAAAATGAAAACAAAAGCATTTTATTAAATCATACTGAACAACAATATTTCTTACCTTATAATCTTAAGGATGCACTGGAATATAGAAAATTATTTCCAAAAGCAGTATTAATAAGCGGTGCAACAGATATAGCATTAAAACAAACAAAAAAAGGAGAAATTATTCCACAAATGGTTGATTTATCACATGTTGATGATTTAAAAATATTCAAACAAAAAAACAAAACAATAGAAATTGGATCATTGTTAACATTAGAAAGAATAAAAAATGAAGTTGAAAATATTTTCCCTGCATTATTTGATATGCTAAAAGTTTTTGGCTCTTTGCAAATCAGAAACATTGCCACAATTGGAGGAAATATTGGTTCGGCCTCTCCTATTGGCGATACATTGCCATTTTTATATGCCTACAAAGCTATTATAAAGTTACAAAACCTTACTTCTGAAAGAGAAATTCCCATTGAAAAATTCATCTTAGGGTACAGAAAAACAGATATTAAAGAAGATGAATTAATTACGTCAGTAGAAATACCACTAATACCTCAAAATACAATAATTAAAACTTATAAAGTTTCAAATCGTAAAGATCTGGATATTTCTACAGTAAGTGCCTCATTTCGACTGCAATTAAATAATGAAAATAAAATTGAGGAAATTATTATAGCTTATGGGGGAA
>CAIZXK010000018.1 GCA_903936865.1 uncultured Bacteroidales bacterium
AAAAAATGAATGCACCCGAAGGGCTTGACCTTGTCAGATTAAAATTTATGGAGGTATCTTTGCATTAAGATTTTTATTTAAATACTAAACATTTATAGGCAATGTATATACAGCTATTAATAACAGGGTAGAATACAATATAGAAGCTTGGTGTATTAGTATCTGAAAACAAAAGCCAATGAAAATTATAAAATATCGTATAATGTAACCATAGTATCTTTACTATAGTGGATTGAGAATAGTTTGTTATTATATATCAATATTTAAAAACAAATAATACTATAGCGTTGGCTATGCAAATTCATAGACAAAATTATGTGATGAACGATGGCTAGAAAGGTTGATGTAAATAGTGCAATATATTATTGAAATTGCTTTAAAACCCGTGCAGCAGGACAAGAATTAAAACACATTGAAGGCTAGAGTGACTGATTATATGCCATGATAATATAAAGTATACTTAATGTACTTACAAAATGGATTACTTATAAATTATTTGTGTAATGTTAATGGCACATACCCATGGAAGGAAAGTTGTGAGGTTTTTTTTAATGAATTTTTTTTAAAAAAATTTTATTTACAAATTAATCGGTATATTTTAATAATGTTATTTTACCTGAACTTTGAAACCATATCTTATCCTCTAAAAATAATATGTTATTAAAAAAAGAATCTGAAATTTTATCTGTTTTAAAAAGAATTTTTTTATTACCTATTTCTCTAACAAGACCAACGTCTTTCCTAAACCAAGTACCACCTTTGTTATCAACACCAATTAAATCTGAGCAATAATTACAATTATTATCATCTTTACATTCCTTAATAATACGTTCTAAAACGACTTGATCTAATAATATTCTTTGATTGGATAAAGAAGAAGGGATTTTGAAATTTTTAACAGTAAACCCACCACTGAGGTTTACATAACTTATATTATCTTTACCTGCAAATAATATATAATTATATTCATCTATTTGCCTTAGCCTATATATAGGATTATCTGTCAAATTCGAATTAGATGAATTATATATTTTAAATTTATCAGAATATGCATCCATTACAATTAAAGACGACGAAGCAATAACAGTATAGCGAGTATTTTCTACAATACCATAAATATAACCAATACTTGTTTTTATTACATTTAATACAACACCGTTATTAATAATTGAAATTGGAGCTTGGCATACTACATCTGGGCCTAAAAGCAATAAACCTGCATAATTAAATAAGCTAACACCAACATAAGATCTATCATAGCAAACAATAATGTTGCCATTTCTACCACTTGCAATATCACTTACACTATTTGAAACTAAATTTGAATTTTGCATGTTGTAATTTACCCAATTATACCCATCATAATAGTATACACCATTTTCAGAACCGACCCATATACAATTTGTTGCGTCAATGGCTAAGCAAGAAGGTTTCATACCATCAAGAAATGTTATTACTTCACAATCATCTATAATCGTATCATATTTCTTACATGAAATGAAACTAATAAAAATTAATGC
>CAIZXK010000019.1 GCA_903936865.1 uncultured Bacteroidales bacterium
AAAAACAATTGTTGAGATTGCAGAAGAGCGAATAAATAATATGGAGGATAGTTTTAATGTTGGTGAAAAACTGGCAGCAAAACTTGATAAGGAAAAGTTGGTTCATATTATGGTTCTTTCAGAAGGGTTGAACATAAATGGTAGTGAACTTACAAAAGGAATAAATTTCAGACTTAATGACAGAATTGCTGTAACAGGTGGGTTGGCTGGAGATCAGGTAGATTTTAAGGAAACCGTTATTGTTCACAATAAAGCAGGAGAAAAGAATCTTGTGTTGGCAATTGGCTTTTATGGTGATTCTCTTCAGGTTGGCTATGGATCAATGGGAGGATGGGATTCTTTTGGTGTTGATCGTGAAGTGACAAAATCTGATAAAAATATATTATATGAACTTGATGGTCAACCAGCTTTGGAGTTATATAAGAAATATCTCGGAAGTCATGCTTCAAATCTTCCTTCATCTGCATTGCTTTTTCCTTTGAGCCTATTGATTAAAGATTCGGAAAATGCACTTGTTCGCACTATTTTATCAGTAAATGAATCTGATGGTAGTATGGTATTTGCAGGAGATGTACCGCAAGGCGAATACGTTAGATTAATGAAAACTAATTTCAACCGTTTGATTGATGGAGCAAATGATGCGGCTGAAATGTCGAAATTAAGTCTTCAAAATACAGATCCTGATTTAGCTATTTTGATTAGTTGTGTTGGAAGAAAGCTCGTTTTAAAACAAAGGGTTGAAGAAGAACTGGAAATTATTCGTGAGGCATTAGGAAGTAAGACAACAATGACTGGATTTTATTCTTATGGTGAAATATGTCCGGTTAAGCCATTTGAACAACATTGTGAACTTCACAACCAAACAATGACCATTACCGTATTTAAAGAAATTTAAATTATTTTTTAAGTAATCAATACAAAATTACAATATTAATATACTGAATGTATGTAGTTTGTTTTCATTAATTTCAATTTATAAATTATAATAATGGAATCTAAAATCAATAAACTTTTATTACGCCAGATTAAGCATCATTTTGGAACAATTGAAAAGCTGCCAGAAGGACTGAATGGTTTTATTCAGGATATTAATAATACATATAATGATTTTGATGATGACTCTGTATTGCTTCAGAATTCAATAGAAATTAGTTCATTGGAGCTGAGGAATGCTTTTCAAAAACATAAGCAGGATGCTGAATCCCAGAAAAAAACCATAAATAAGATAAAAGAAGCGATTTTTGCATTAAATCCCTCTGAAAACAGTTTTGTTAGTAAAGATAATCAATCTGATAGTAATTATTTATTTGAAGCGTTGATAAAATTAATTGAGGAAAGAAAACTTGCAGAATCAGAAATTCTGAAACTATCAAAAGCAGTTGAGCAAACTCCGGTTTCTATTGTAATTACAAATATTAAAGGTGAAATAGAATATGTAAATTCAAAATTTTGTAATTTAACAGGTTATAGAAAGGAAGAAGTAATTGGACAAAATCCAAGAATATTAAAATCAGAAACAACTACACAAGAATATTCCAACATTTTATGGCAAACAATTTTATCTGGTAAGGAATGGAGTGGCGAATTACAAAATAAAAAGAAAAATGGAGAGCTATATTGGGAATCGGCCTTAATTTCTCCAATAATAAATGACATTAACCAAATTACACATTTTATTGCAATTAAAGAAGATATTACTGATCGCAAACTTGCCGAAGAAGAAAGAATCCGTCAAACTGGTTTATTAACATCTTTACTGGATTCAATACCTGATATTATCTTTTTTAAGGATAGTAGCGGTATTTATTTGGGTTGTAATCCTTCGTTTGCTGAATTTGTTGGAAAATCAAGAAATGAAATTGTAGGAAAAAGTGATTATGATTTATTTGATAAGGAGACAGCCGAAGCGTTTAGAAGTTATGATTTAATTGTTTTAGAAAATAAACAACCTCGTCATAATGAAGAATGGATTACTTATCCAGATGGAAAAAAAATACTTATTGATACACTCAAAACTCCATATTGGGCAAGTGATGGAAGTTTAATTGGTATTTTGGGCGTAAGCAGAAATATTACCAAAAGAAAAGAAGCAGAAGATCAGATACATAAACTAAAAGAACAATTTGAACTAGCAATAGAAGGAAGTAATGATGGAATTTGGGATTGGGATCTTATTACGAATGAACTCTTTTTGTCGAAACGATGGAAGGAAATGCTTGGATATGAAGATCATGAATTAAAAAATGAATTTAATTCTTTTATATCTCTAATCCATTCAGAAGATATTAATACTGTAAATGATTATATATCAAGGTATTTGAAAGGAGAAATGCAACAATATGAAATAGATTTCAGAATGTTACATAAAAGCGGATCTATCAGATGGATAACTGCAAAAGGTTCGGTTGTAAGAGATTCTGATGGAAAGCCTTATCGAATGGCCGGTTCTCACAGTGATATAACAGAAAGAAAACAAAATGAAGAAAAAATAAAAGAGAATGAGCAATTTCAGCGCTCATTACTTGAAAATTTATCGGTTAGCGTTTTAATTGTAGATCCGAAAACACATACGATTGAAACAGCTAATTCTTTTGCAGCTAATATGATAGGGACTGAAAAAGAAGATATTATCGGAAAGAAAATCGAAACTTTCATTTATTCTGATATCTCTGAAAATAATTTTAAAAATCAAACAGTTGATAATGCAGATAAAATATTATATAAAGCAGATGGAAACAAAATTCCCATACTTAAAACAATTAAAACGATAAAAATAGGAGGACAGGAAAAATTATTGGAAAGTTTTATAGATATTTCCGGACGTGTTGAAGCAGAAAAAAAGATAGCAGAAAATGAAGCAAAATATCGAAGTTTAGTTGAAAACCTAAACGATATTGTATATCAGATTGACGCTGAAATGTTTGTGATTTTTATAACTCAAAATATTAATAAAATTGGAGGATATTCTCAAGAAGAAATAATTGGGAAAAAAATAACAGACTTTATTTATCACGAAGATGTTTCAAAATGGAATGATCAATTCAATAAAGTTTATACAATAGATAATGAAGCTATTGAATTTAGATTTTTAACTAAGGACAATACATATATCTGGTTGCGTACTTCTACTAATCCTGTTATTATCAATGGACATTTTACTGGTTTAAGAGGTGTATTTACCGATATTACAGATAGAAAAAAGATTGAAGATGATTTGCAGTTGATTACTCAAATGCAAAATATTATTATGACAATTGCCACTAAATATATAAATCTTGATCTTTCTGAAATGAAAGCAGTTATAAATGCTTCGCTGGAAGAGCTTGGTCGTTTTGTTAATGCTGATCGTGCCTATATTTTTGAATATATTTGGGATATACAGATATGTAGTAATACTTATGAATGGTGTGCAGAGGATATTTCACCTCAAATAGATGAATTACAAAATGTTCCTCTAGAATATATACCATATTGGGTACAATCTCATATGAGGGGAGAAATGGTGAATATTCCAGATGTATTATCACTTCCCGAAAATGATGGTGTTAGGTTGATATTAGAACCTCAGGCTGTAAAAAGTTTACTGGCAATACCAATGATGGATAACTTCAAATGTATCGGATTTGTTGGATTCGATTCTGTTATTTCTCATCATAACTATTCAGAGAAAGAAAAGGATCTCTTATTGGTTTTTGCTCAAATGATAGTTAATGTCAGAAACAGACAATTATCATTTGAGTTAATTGGTAATCAGGTTGAAACACAAAAATTAATAACAGAAATTTCATCAAATTTTGTTAGTGTTGATAGTCAGAATATAGATGAGAAAATATCAAGGATGCTTAAAGAAGCTGGTGAATTTTTTAATGTTGATAGATGTTATATTTTCCTTTTATCTGAAGATTATTCAGTTATGACGAACACCCATGAATGGCATGCTAATGGAATCAGTTCACAAATGAATTCTTTAAATCAATTGAAAACAAGTAAATTAAATTGGTGGATGGGTCAGCTTTTATCTCAAAATACAATACATATTCCTGATGTTAGTAAGCTACCGGATGAAGCGAATGCTGAGAAAATTGAATTTGAGCGTCAGGAAATAAAATCCTTATTGTGTGTTCCTATTATTAACAATAAAAGTATAATTGGGTTTTGGGGCTTTGATGCAGTTAAGGATACAAAAAACTGGAATGTTACACAAATTGGGTTTTTAAAAGTTTTGGCCAATATGCTTGCCGATGCTTATATAAAAGTGAATGCTGAAAAAGAACTTATTAAGTCGAAAGAACTTGCAGAATCTGCCAATATGGCAAAATCTGAATTTTTAGCCAATATAAGTCATGAAATACGTACTCCAATGAATTCTATTCTGGGTTTTAGCGAAGTTATGCTTAATACAACTAACGATTCAAAACAAAAAAATTATCTGAAAACAATTCTTGATAGCGGTAAAACATTGCTATCACTCATTAATGACATTTTAGATTTGTCTAAAATTGAGGCCGAACGAATGGAAATTTATTCTGTTCCTACAGATTTAAGATTAATAGCAAGCAGTATGAGGCAATTATTTGCTCATAAGATACAGGAAAAGAATATTGATTTTTTTGTTGAAATTGATAAAAGATTACCTCAAACAATATCGATAGATGAACTACGACTTCGTCAGATTCTGTTAAATTTGATTGGAAATGCTGTTAAATTCACCCATGAAGGTTCTATTAAAATTGAATTCAAATTTTTGGATATAAACGATGGATTGTTAAGCTTCGAAATAAATGTAATAGACACAGGAATTGGGATTTCAGAAAGTGATTATGAAAGGATTTTTGAATCATTTAGTCAAAAGTCAGGACAGGATACCCGAAAATATGGTGGTACAGGTTTAGGGTTGGCAATTACTAAACGCCTGTGTGAATTGATGAATGGTAAAATAAGCCTGAAAAGTAAAAAAGGAAATGGAAGTCGTTTTACAATTTCTTTTGATAATATTAAATTTTCAGAAGATCTTGTAAATCAGAATGATTATTATTTGTGGAATGATGATAATATTATTTTTAAAGGCTCAAAAATATTAATAGTTGATGATGTGAGTTATAATAGAAATCTTGTAGTTACCTATCTCGAAAATTATAATTTAGAGCTGTATGAAGCCGAAAATGGAGAAATAGCAGTAGAGATGGCTAGTGTTTATTTGCCAGATCTTATTTTTATGGATATAAGAATGCCCGGAATTGATGGATATTTGGCATCTGAAATAATTAAAAATAATCAAAAAACTGCTGCTATTCCAATAGTTGCACTTACTGCATCAACCATGCAAAGCGAAATAGATATTTTAAAACAGTATTTTAATGGTTTTTTAAACAAACCTGTACAAAAAAATTCACTTATCAAAGAAATAATTAAACATTTGCCTTATGAAATAATAACGATATTGCCTGAAAAATTGGAAACTACAAATAATGTTGAAAATGAAATATTGAATATAAATATTGAAATAAAGAAATTGTTTAATCAAGCTTTTTCTGACAAAATTTTAAATCAAACTACATTTTTAATTATTAATGATTTAAGTGAGTTGATAATTAATTTTGAAAAATTTGCTGAAACATATAAGATTCAAAAATTAGAAAATAAATGTAACGATTTGAAAAATTATCTGGAAGATTTTGATTTTGATAAAATACAATATTGTTTAATTTCAATTAAAGAAATGTTTAAAATATAGTTTAAAATAATATTAAAATATGAATGATATAAATAATAAAAAAGCAAAAGACCTAATTCTTGTTGTTGATGATCAGCCAAATAATTTGAAATTAATAGCAAATGTATTGGGTCAGGAATATTCACTCAGTATTGCAAATAGTGGTATTAATGCATTAAAAATGCTTGAGAATGGTGTTCCAGATCTTATATTATTAGATGTAATGATGCCTGAAATGGATGGTTTTGAAGTATGTAAGAAAATTAAGGAGAATGAAAATACTAAAAATATTCCCATCATTTTTCTAACCGCAAAATCAGATATTGATGATATTGTTAAGGGATTTGATTATGGAGCAGTTGATTATATTACTAAACCATTCAATTTAATAGAAATGAAAGTAAGAATTAAGAATCACCTGAGTCTGTATCATGCAAAACAAGAAATTGAGCAAATTAATATGGAAAAAGATAAATTCTTTTCAATTATAGCTCATGATTTAAGAGGTCCATTCAGCAGTATTGTAAGTTTTAGTGAATTGCTTTCAGAAAGGATAAAAGAGAATAAACTTGAAAGAATAGGGGATTATGCAGAACGTATATTCAAAGCTTCTCAGAAATCGATAAATTTGCTTACAAATCTTATGACCTGGGCTCGTTCTAAAACTGGTAGAATGGAATTTAAACCTGAAGTATTAAATTTGTCCGAACTTATTAATGAAAATATTTCGCTTTTCTCGGAATTAGCAGTTCAAAAATCAATTTCTTTAAAGCATAATACTCCAGTTGATTTACAGGTATTTGCAGATAAAGATATGCTAAGTGCTATTCTCAGAAACTTGATTAGTAATGCCGTGAAATTTAATTTTCCGGAAGGAGAAATAAATGTTACTTCTGATGCAATAGCAGATGGTGTGATAATTTCTGTAAATGATAATGGTATGGGTATGAGTGACAATTTAAAGGATGACCTTTTCAAAATAAATAAAAAAACCGGACGAATTGGTAGTGCCGGAGAGCTTAGTTCCGGGTTGGGGTTAATACTTTGCAAAGAATTTATTGAAAAACATGGTGGTGAGATTTGGGTTGAAAGTGAAGAAGGAAAAGGAAGCGTTTTTTATGTAAAAACACCAAATCAATAGCCTTTTAATCATTTATATATGATAAAGAATTTGATTTTATTTTCTTTTTTTCTGTTATTGTCCTTTTTTTCAAATGCACAAATATCAAATATTGATTCATCAAAAACAAGCAATTTATTATCTGATGGGTTAAAAGTTTATATGGATATTGGAAATTGTTATTATTGTGATTTTTCTTTTATTCGAAAAGAAATAAATTATGTAAACTATGTTCGTGATCCTAAAGAATCACAAGTACAAGTAATTATAACAGAAACATCAACAGGTTCAGGCGGTAAAGAGTTTAATTTAATGTTTATTGGTAAAAAAGAATTTAATGGAAATAACGATACGCTGAAGCAAGCTTGCAGTGTTAATAATACATTTGATGAAAATCGTATTGAAATTGTAAGGAATCTGAAAATGGGCTTGATGCGTTACGTAATGAAAACTCCCGGCAATATTCTGATAGAAATAAATGCTAAAAATTACAGTGCTGAAAATGAAAAAGTTGAAGATAAATGGAAAAGTTGGGTTTATAATCTAAATTTGTCTGGTTATGGCAATGGCGAAAAAAACTATAATCAACTACAATTATGGTATTCTGCATCCGCTAGTAAAGTAACACCCAATTGGAAAATTAATTTTTATGCCAGTGGTTTTTATAAAAAATCCAAGTATATATTTGATGATACAACTATTATCCGTACGTATCAAAGGTCGTATGATTTTGGTCATAGTGCCGTAAAATCACTTGGGAATCATTGGTCAACAGGTTATTTTTATACCTTGATTAATAATACATATAATAATGTAAAATTAATTAATAACCTTAAACTTGGAATAGAATATAATGTGTTTCCGTATGATCAGTCAGCCAGTAAATTAATTACATTTCGATATAAAATTGGAGGTGGTTATAACCAATATATTGATACAACCATCTATGATAAAATCAATGAATTACTTTTAAATCATTCAATAGGAATGGGAGTGAATTATATAACAAAATGGGGGTCTGCAAATGCAGCTTTGGTTTATAGTAATTATCTTTATGATTTTAATAAAAATAATCTCAATTTTTATAGTAATGTAAATGTCAGGCTTTTTAAAGGCTTGTCATTGTCTTGTTTTTTATATCTTTCTATAATTCATGACCAACTATCATTGCCAAAAGAAGGAGCTACTTATGAAGAAGTTTTACTCCAGCAACATCAGTTGGCTACCCAATATTCCTATAACTTCAATTTTGGTATTACATATACATTCGGATCAATCTATAATAATATCGTAAATCCAAGATTCGATTATTAATACTATAAATATTTCAAAATCAACAAACTTATTAGCCGTATAATTATCTGAGTATAGTTAACGAACCTTTGTATTCGCCTTCCTGTAATATACCTTTGTATTTCAGAATATAATAATAAGTTCCATCTGCCAAATCACGACCATCCCATTTGTCATCATCCGGAATATAATGTTCTTTTTCATATACTTTTTTACCCCAGCGGTTAAAAATAATTAACTTGTTATCATCCAGATTTTCAAGATTTGGAATATCCAAATAGTCATTGAAACCATCACCATTTGGAGTGATAATATTTGGAAAAACCAAGGAATCTTCAATAACATCTATTTGCATAAAAGTGGAATCAGTACACCCATTAACTGTTTTTACAACTAACCAAACAGTAAAATTACCTTGATTAAGATATTGATAAATAGGATTCTGTAAATTACTTGTGTCGTCTAAAAACAATCCATCCCCGAAATCCCAATGCCAGTTTGTTACATTTGTTGATGATGCAGAACTATTAAAATTTACATTTGCATAAGACAAAGGAACTTGTAAATGATCTGCTGTTATCGAAGCAACCGGATTTTCATAAACTTTTACAATCGAAGGCAGTGTTAATGAACCGATACAACCATCTGTAGTTGTAACAGATAAACTAACATCATAGT
Source organism: uncultured Bacteroidales bacterium (assembly GCA_903936865.1). GTDB lineage: Bacteria > Bacteroidota > Bacteroidia > Bacteroidales > JACABE01 > JACABE01. The sequence continues at coordinate 8,805 of CAIZXK010000019.1, forward strand.
TTCCTGCTGTTAAATAGGTATGGTTTGGATGCTGTACAGTACTTGTATTTCCATCGCCAAAATTCCACAAAAATGATTGCATCACCGGCGTGGATTCATCTGTAAAATCAACTGTCAAAGGAGCACATCCCTTTGCAGGATAAGGATCTAATGAAAATGATAATTGTGGACTTTCAAACAAGTAAACATTTACAAAAGTATCTGCAACACAACCATGAATATCAGATCCAATAACAGTATAGGTTGAATTTATAGTAGGTGATACTGAAATACCTGCTGTGTTTTGTCCAGTATTCCATAAATAGGAATTAGCTCCACTGACAACTAAATTAGCTGAATTTCCTTCACAAATAGTATCATCATTACTGATTTGAAGTTGTGGTTTAAGAACAACAATTTTTGCAGAATCAAATACTGTATAGTATTTTGCAAAATATAAATCATCTATAGCATAATCATTACCGGAAAGTATTGTGTTTTGATTTTTTATAGATATAATGGCCGTAGTATTAGTTCCGGAATTCCATACATTGTAAAACATATTCCAGTTGCAGTTTATAGCAGTTGCCTGAAATACCTGACCAATCTGATTACCATTTACAAAGAATTGTAATTGAGCGGGATTTGTTGGCGTAACGCTGGTAAGCCAGCATGAAAACATATAATCTGTGTTAGGCGTGACTGTTACAGTTTGTTGCCAGATTGTTACATTTGCAACTCCGGCACCATTTACTACCATCATGTTGCCTGTTCCTGTTGTATGATCTGTACATGAAGCAAAATTGGCATGATAGGTAGAAGGGTTAGCACCAATATAATAAGTTGCTTCGGGCCATAAATTTGTTGTATAAGTATAATTTGATGTAAAGCCAGTATTTCCGGATGAAAAATTTCCATTGGTAATTAAATTATTTGTAATTGTTTGTACAGAAAGCAGATAAGTAGTTGTTTGAGTAGGAGTGGCAACCGGATTTGCAATAAAAGGAAAATTTATTGAACCTCCGGGTGACCATTGAAAGCTTAAACCATTCAAAGATGTATTTAATTGGATGGAATCGCCAAAACAAATTGTATCTTCTTGATATGGAATAATATTGCAATTGTAATTTTCTTCAAATACTAAATTTGTGTTGGTTATATTTACATTATTTGCTATAATAGAAGACATAAAGACAACATTAGAAATAAATGTTATTATAAAACAAAATATAAATGAATTTATTTTTTTCATAGTATAAATTATTATTCAATTAATAGATAAAAATTAATTTTTCAGAAAGTAAAAAATATAATTTTCAACAAATTGATTTACCTAAATCGGTTTAGTAAATTTGTAAAAAAAATAGTTGTTTATTTTCTGATTTTTTAAATTTTTGCTAAGTTACAAATATTTTAGAATAACTGTGTGTGAAAAATTGTTTTTTTTAATAATTTTCAATTGTTGTTTTTTATGTATTTGATTATTAGATATTAATTTTTGCTTTTATCTAAGTTGTATTTATTTGTAAATTTTATTTGTTTTCATTTGCGTGTATTTGATTGATATTATTTCGGGTAATTCATTTTTTTATTTTAGA